>NZ_JBEYKR010000020.1:0-67982 GCF_040703535.1 Streptomyces sp. NPDC007346 | reverse complement strand
CAGCGCGTGGAGCGCCGCTGCGGACTCCTGCACGGTCTGCTGGTGCGACTCGATGCGCAGGTCGGGCGATTCGGGCGCCTCGTAGGGGTCGTCGACCCCGGTGAGCCCGCTGATCTCACCGGCCGCCTGCTTGGCGTACAGCCCCTTCACATCCCGTACGGAGCACACCTCGACGGGCGTCGCGACGTGCACCTCCAGATAGGGGGTCGCGCTTTTCGCGTGCCGTTCGCGGACCGCCTCGCGGCTGTCGGCGAACGGGGCGATCACCGGCACTACGGCCGTCACGCCGTTGCGCGCCAGAACCTCGGCCACCAGCCCGATGCGTTGAACGTTGGTGTGCCGGTCCTCACGGGAGAAGCCGAGCCCCGCCGAGAGGAACTCCCGGATCTCGTCACCGTCCAGGACCTCCACCCGCCGCCCGTCGGCCCGCAGTCTGGCGGCCAGGGCCTGGGCCAGGGTGGTCTTGCCGGCGCTGGGCAGTCCCGTCAGCCACACCGTGGCCCCAGGATGGCAGGTGCATATCCTTTGCTGTTTCATGGGGTCCTTTCCGGAAGCCACCGTCCATGGCGGCGGACCTGGTGCGCGGTCAGCTGGCGGAGGGCGCGTCCTGCTTTCCTGTCTCGGGAACGGCCGGCTTCTTGCCGATGGCGCTCTCCGCCGACCCTTCACGGGGGAGCTGCAGAGTCAGGAGAGCGAGGACCACTGCGGTCACGGCGATCACGACGTAGTACCACATGAAGTCGCCGGTCATGTTCTTGAGGAATGCCGCCGTGTAGTTGCCGGCGATTCCACCGATTCCCTGCGTGACGTTCGTGATTCCGAAGATGACGGTCGCGGCGGCGCCCGATGCCGACTTGGAGACATAGGCCGGAACCAGCCCGTAGATCGGGTAGAAGGCCAGCGCGAAGAGGACCCCGGAGACCATCGGGAGGAATCCGACCGGGGCGACCACGAGTATCACGGACGACAGGAAGAAGAGCGTGTAGCACATCACCAGGGCGGCGCGTACACCGATCCGGTCCGAGAGCCAGCCCACCGCGAATCCCGCGAACATGCCGATGACCCCGATGGCGCCCCACACCTGTGCCGCGAAGCCGATGTCGAACCCCAAGCCTTCACGCAGATAGGGGGACAGATAGTTCTGGAAGGGCATGCACGCGAAACCGTTGAGGAACTTCATCGTCCAGACGATCACCACCCACCGGACCAGCACCATGCGCCAGCCCGCTCGGGCACTGTTGTCCCGGGCGCCCGTCTCACCCGCCGCAGTCCCTGCCGTCTCCTCCTGGGACTCCTCCTCCTGGCGGAACAGGCCCAGCCGGTGGAAGGTGAACGCGGCCACCGCGGTCACCATCAGAGTGCCGAAGCCGACCGAGTACCAGAGGCCGCGCCAGTTGTCATCGCGGACGAAGCCGGGTACCAGCATGCTGTTGACGAACACGCCGTAGCTGGTTCCGCTGGAGACCAGCCCCAGGACCTTGCCGCGGTGCCGGTAGTCGATGACCCGGCCGACGATCTCCACCAAGGGGACGTAGACGGAAGCGGCTGTGCCGCCCAGGATCGTCAGGAGCACGCCGATCACGACGATGCTGTCGCTCAGCGGGATCAGCACCAGGCACAGGCCACAGAGGGCGACCGAACCGATGACCACCTGACCGCCCCCGATCCTGGTCGACAGCCAGGTACCGATCACGGCGAAGAGCAGGAAGCCGAACTGGCCGGCGGCGGTGATCGTCCCGACCGCCGTGTATCCGAAGCCGAGCTCTCTGCGCATGTCGGGCACGATCTGCGCGAAGAGATAGAAGCCGAAACCGTAGGTAGCAGCGACGAAACTGGTCAGCAGTACGGTTGTGGCGAAGGCGGCGAACACCTTCGCCCGGCTGTTTCCGGCCTTCTCTGTCCTCACCACCGGTGCAGGCCTTTCGGAGTTCTTCATGAGGTACGGATCACTGCTTCCGGGCGACGTGTATGACGAAATCCACCGCGTCGGCGTCGTAACTCTCCTGGAAGTCGCCGAACTGCTGCACCGTGTCGAATCCGGTGTCGATCAGCAGCGCGGACAGCTCGTCCGAGAGAATCGGATAGACCTCCAGATGGTGTGTACTGCCATCGGCGAAGTCATACTGGAAACGGCACAGTTGGTCGTCGATGTGGGCGACGCTCACGTTCGCTCCGGTGCCGCAGTAGTAGTAGTTCCCGGAACTGCTGTAGCGGTGCTGACGGATCGCGTCGAAGTTCCTGTGGTCGACGATGAGCATCCCGCCGGGGTTCAGCGCCTCGTAGAACGCGGCGAGCGCGGCCCGCCGGTCGGTCTCCTGGAAGAGGTGCGGCAGCGAACTGCCCAGGCACACGACCGCGTCGTACCGCTGGTCGATGTGCTCACCCAGCTTCCGCCAGTCCGCCTGAACGGCGGGGAAGGACAGGCCCCGCCGTTCGGCGTTGCGCCGGGTCCGCGCGATCATCTCCGCGCTGCCGTCCGCCGCGGTGACGTCGAAACCCTGCTGGGCCAGGGTCACCGCGTGGTACCCCGTCCCCGCCGCCACGTCGAGCACCCGGCCGGCCTCCGCCTCGCGCAGGAGTTCCGCGAAGAAGTCCTGCTCGCCCGTGCGGCGGCGGTCCCAGTCGATGAGCTGGTCCCAGCGGTCCACCAGCTTGCTGACGTACTGCCCCTCGAAGTCCTCGGCGTCCCTGGTGGCCCGTGCGAGGCCAGGGGCGTCCGATGTCCGGGGCGTGGGTGTGGTCACGGTGGTCCTCCGGCTCTCGGCGGTGCTGAGCGTCCACGCGGGCAGCGGGACGTGGGGCACGGTCGTCGGCGGTTCCCCGGCCGACGGCGGGATCAGCTGAACTTGGCAGCGAAGGCCCGGTACTTGGCAGCCAGTTCATCGGCCCATCCCTGGGCGTCGCCCAGCTTCATGCTCGGGCAGTCGTAGTCGAGCAGTCGCTTCATCACGGTCATCTCCCGAGCGGCGAAGTGCACCGTCCCGTCGCTGTCGATCCGGTCGATGCCGTCCGCGCGCTGGCAGTCCTCGTTGATGCGGACCGCCTCGTCGCGGCTCAGCCCATCCGGGAGGTCGAGGATCCCTCCGCCCCGGTGGACCCGGACCGGGTAGCCGCCCGGAAGACCGCCGGGGGCGGGCGCGTGGGCCGCCACACCACTGTCGGTGGCCATGCCTCGCAGCACTCGTACGGCCGAGGACGCGGTGAGCAGCTGGCCGTCCACCCCGCCCAGCCGCTTGAGCCGCCGGTCGAGCTGGGCGAAGAGCGCGGCATGGTCGACCTCGGCCGGCGAGAGCCGGTCCGACGCCGTCACCGCCAGGTGGTAGGCGCCCCGCCCGGCGTCACCGAAGCGCGGCACGTAGTGGCTGAAGTAGTGCTGGGCGGTCAGCCTGACCTGCACCTGGGAGGGGTGCAGGTCCAGCAGGTGCGCGGACCCCCAGGTGAGCGCCGGGACGATGTTGGCGACGTTGCCGACGCCGATGGCCGGCGCCAGGCCGACCTTGTCGAGCACGGGTCCCACCGCGTCGGGGAAGGACGCGTTGACCACCGGGGCCTGGATGCCGGAATCCCGGACCGCCCGCATCAGCAAGTGGTTGAGCGTCAGGTGCATGGGCAGCCACGGTCCGAACTGCGCCTCGTCGAGCTCCTGGAAGACGTCTTGGGGCAGGGAGGTGATGACCCGCCAGGACTGGAGTGAGGCGCCCATGAAGATGAGGTCGGGACGGACCCGGGCCAAGGTCTCGGCGGTGGCGTCGACGTCGTGCAGATCGACGCGGACGGTGTCGACCTCACCGTGCTCACCGAGGTTGGTGGCGGTGAACAGGGCCAGATTGGCGCGCCTGCGGATGAGATCGGTGTCGCGCCCGGCGAGCACGACACGGTTGGTAGCGGGGTCACCGAGCAGCATGGAGAGCACCCGGCCGCTCAGATCGCCCATGCCCACCAGCATGATCAGCGGCTTGGTGGAACCGTCCGTCGACGAAGTCACAGAATTCCCTTCATGGTGTTTCGGGCACTCAGCGGGGATAGGAGCCGTTGTCGGCGCGCAGGAGGGCGCCGGTGAGAGTCCGGGAGTCGTCGCTGAGAAGGTAGGCGCAGACATCGGCGACGTACTCGGGCAGGATGTCGCCGTCGAGCTGTTCCTGCCGCTTGTACTCCGCGTAGCGGTAGGCAGGTATCCGGTCGGCGATGGCCGTGTTGACGATGAGGCCCGGCGAGACCACGTTGACCCGGATGTAGGGGGCGAAGTTCATGGCGTTCGACTTGGTGAGACCGATGACGCCGGCCTTCACCGTGCCGTAGAGCGCGTCGGAGCTGCCGACCTCGCCGGCCACGGACGCGAGGTTGACGATGGCGCCTCGCCGCTCGGCGGGCAGCAGGTGTTCGGCGAAGCGCCGGGACAGCCATACCGGTCCCTTGATGTTCACCGCGATGACCCGTTCGATCGTCTCGTCGTCGTACTCACCGACCGGTTGCCCCAGGTAGAGGCCGGCGTTGTTGACCAGTCCGCTCACCTCAGGATGGGCGGCGAGGACCTGATCCATGAAGGCGTCGCAGTCCGCGTGCGAGGCCACGTCCGCGACATGGGTGTCCAGCGGCCGGCCGCTGTGCTCCTCGGCGAGTGTCTTCAGACCGGCTTCGTCGATGTCGCACGTGATGACGGTCCTGCCGACGTCGAGCAGCTTGCCCACCAGCGCCCGGCCGACGCCACTTGCCCCACCGGTGACGATGACTGTGTGCATGCTCATATGGTTGCCTCCTCGGCCGGCCGCAGCCGGTGCTGGTCCAGGTGGTCGTAGAAGGGGCGGCAGTAACGCTCGAACTCCCGCAGCTCAGGTCGGCTCTCGTAGGTGAAGCGGTACGCTCCCGGCGGCTTGGTGAAGCCGTCGCTGGCGGCGACGTCGGTGTGCCAGCCGCTCCAGGTGGCCCACTGGGGCTGCTCGCCCGCCGACCACCGCAGGGCGTCGGGGAGGAAGGGGACGCCGATCGCCTCGCAGTAGGCGGCGAGAGTGGCCCGGGGGCGGGCCGCGAGGTCGGCGGCGTTCACGACCACCGGTGCGCTGCCCGTCAGCTCCGTGACGAAGTCGTAGGCGCGGGCCAGCTGTTCGTAACCGAGCACCTCGCGTGTCAGCCCCGGATGGACGGTGGCGTGTGAGAGCACGGCCTCCTCGGGGTCCCGGATCAGGAAGGTGTTCACCTGGCCGAGCAGGTACTCGGGATCCTTGAGCAGGTGGTCGATGCAGTGGTAGGGGAAGTCCTTGTGGAAGACCGGCCGTTCCTTCCGGGCGTCCTCCATCATCCGCTTGACGTCCGGGTAGGTCAGGGGGTGGTCCGGGTTCTGGTTCTTGTGGGGGATCGCCGCGCGTTCCTCATGCATGAAGTAGACGTAGGCGAAGGCCTCGTGGAACACCGCGAAGTCCCCGCGCTCGATGAACGAGCGTTCCAGGGCGGTCGACATCGACCGGGGATGGCTCCACAGCGCGACGGACCGGTGCATCCGGTACCTCCTCGGAGATCGAAAGGGGACGGCCGTTTCGGGCGGACCCGGGTCAGAGCGGCAGCAGCGGCCGGTCGAAGGGCGCCACCCGCTGGAACTGGTGGGCCACGAAATCAATCAACTTCCTTGTGTTACCCATGACTTCGGAGTACGTGGAGATGAAGGAACCGTAGTGGCAGAACTCCTCGGGCCGCATACCGTCAGGTGCGTAGGCGCGCTGGAACGACGGCAGTCGGCTCAGCTTCGCCAGGACGCCCCCCGGGACCTCCCCTTCGATGGCCTGGGCGTCGAAGGCGGGCAGTTCGTTCTCGCGGAGCATCACGTCGGCGATGAACCGCGGCTTGCAGGTGTAGGTCACGGCGCCGCCGGCGCTCTGTTCCAGGTGCATGCTCAACGTGGACGAGCCCAGCGCCGGATCGTCCACCTCAAGGCTGGAGAGCAGCGGCTTGACGGGATGGCCGTTCGTCCGGACGAGCGTGTGGATACGCTTGAGGATCGCCACCTCGGCCCAGCGCAGATCGGTCTGCGAGAGTTCGATGTCGCGGATGGCGGCCTCGTGGCGCAGGTCGGTGTTGGCGCCGAACCGGCCGATCATGTGGGTGAAGACGGCGCGCCATCGCCTGGTGTCGACCCCGTCGGCCTTGGCTCTGCGTAGCCCGGCCTCCACAGCCTCGGCACAGGCCACGAACTGCGGGACGGTGTACGAGAGGGTCGAGTTGACCGAGACGCCACGGGCCACCAGGTGCCGGATGGCCGCGTACCCCTGCTGGGTGCCGGGCACCTTCACCATCAGGTTCGGCGCGATCCCGGCGATGCTCAGGGCCTGTTCGAGGGTCAGGTCGGTGTCGAACATGCGACGCGGGTCGAGTTGCCCCGACACCCAGCCGTAGCGCCCCTCGCTCGCCTCCCACATGGGCAGCATCTCCCGGGCGGCGCGGCGCAGCGCCTCCTCGTAGAGGAGCGAGAACGTGCTCGCCACGTCGGGAGCCGCCTGGCTGCGGATGAGCCGACGGACGTCCTTGCCCCAGCTCTCCGGTGACGCCAGGACGCTTTGGGCCACCAGGGAGGGGTTGGTCGTCACCCCCCGGGCCAGGGAGAGTTCGGGAGTGGCCGGACAGAGGAAGCGCTGGAGCTGCTCGCGCCACCGCTCTCTGGTGGTCGCATCGGGGGCCGTGGCCAGGTGACGATCGCGCCAGCCGGCGAAGTCGAGCGGGGAGGAGTCCCACCAGATCTCGGCCGCGTCGCTGGCCCGCTGTAGTTCTTCGAGAACACTCGGCATGTCAATCGTTCCCTTGTCTCGGTACTCCCGGAAGGGCGGCTGTCACCGGGCCGCGTGCCGTACCGGCCTCTCCGCGGTCCACCGGCCCAGCAGCTCGGGTAGTTCTGTCATCGAGCTGAACACCGTCGCCCCCTTGGCCCTCAGCTCAGCGGCCGTCCCGTTTTCCGGAGGTGCGTAGCCGAACACGGTCATGCCGGCGGCGCGCCCGGCGATGACACCGACGACGCTGTCCTCGACCACCGCACAGCCGTCGGCCGGTACGTCGAGGTCAGCCGCCGCGTGGAGGAACAGGCCGGGCTCCGGTTTCCACGAGCCGACCTCGTAGGCGCTGTAGATGCGGTCCTGGAAGAAGGGCAGGAGGCCGGTCAGGCCCAGGGTGTTGAGGATCTTCTCGCGTGGTGCGCTGGATGCCGTGCAGAACGGCAGACGGAGTCCGTCGATCACCTCGCGTACGTGGGGGACCGCCCGCAGTTCGGAGGCGAACAGCTCCGCCGTCCTCGTACGGAACCTCGGGACGAACCCGCTCGGCAGCGCTCGGCCCAGCCGTACCTCCAGCTGGCCGACCCACTCGGCGACCTTGCGGCCCCGGATGAAGACGAGAGCCTCCTCGGGGGAGAAGGCGAGCCCCTCCTGTCCGGCCATCTCCCGCATGACCCGCGCGCTCAGCGGCTCGCTGTCGACCAGCACTCCGTCGCAGTCGAAGATGATCAGAGGCTTCGTCATGGGGGAGCCCTTCCAGGGTGGCGAGCCGTCTTGTGCCATGCGCTGCGGACGGATCCGGCAGCGGGACCCCATGAGCAAAGCAAAGCGTTCTTACGATTCGCTCACCGTTCGATATCCGGGCGACCGAAAGGTATGTCAAAAGCTGTGAAAACGGACGCATCTCGCGGATTCCGCTTACTGTCCTGGACCTGTCCGTCCGGGCTGGCTAGCTTCGTTCCCGGATGCACGGCGGTGATGTGGGTGATGCCCCGTCGACCCGACTCCCCGGCCGCCGATCACGTCTGTCGTCGAAATCTTTTCGGCCAGAAGCCGGTGCGAGAGGGAGTGCGATGAAGTTCGAAGTTCTCGGTCCGTTATCGCTGACGGAGGGCGGGCATTCCCTGCTGCCGTCCGCCCCCAAGACGCGTCAATTACTGGCCCTTTTCCTCACCAGGGCGAACTCCCTGGTGACCCTGGACGCCTGCGTCCAGGAACTCTGGGGCGGGTCGGCGCCCCGCAGCGCCGTGCAGAGCGTGCACACGCGCGTCTTCCAAATGCGCCAGGCCCTGGCGGCCGGCACCCCCGGACGGACGTCAACGGAGAGCAAGCGCATCCTGCGCACGCACCACCGGGGCTATCTGCTCCAGGTCGACCAGGGCGCCCTCGACCTGCACAGTCTTGACGGGTACCTGGCCGACTTCCGCCAGGCGCAGGGCCGCCGGGACGATGCCGGAGTCTCCTCGGCACTCCGCTCGGCCCTCGGCCTCTGGCGCGGCCAGACCCTGCTCGACGTACGGCACGGGGCCTGTCTCCAGTCCTACGTCACCGGCATGGAGGCGCTCCGGATGACCGTGCTTGAACAGCGCATCGACGCCGAACTGCGCCTCGGAATGCACCACCAGCTCCTTTTCGAGCTCGGCGCCCTGGTGGCACGGAACCCGCTGCACGAGAATCTGAACGCCCAGTACATGGTCGCCCTCTACCGGGCGGGGCGCACCGCCGATTCGCTGGAGGCTTATCATCTCCTGCACCGCAGGCTCCGTGAGGAACTCGGAATCGAGCCGTCGCCCAAAATCAGACGGTTGCAGACGGCTGTTCTGACCGAGAGCGCCGAACTCGACGTCGCTCCGTCGGAACGCACCGATCTGTCACCGGCTCTTGTGGCCGGACGTTAGCGATATCCGGGACATCTGCGGTGGGGAGGGCGTCCGTGTCCGGCGTGCATGCGCACTCGGCATCCGATCGGGCAAGCCGGGACCGGCGACGCGTCCGCCGTTTCGAGAACCGCATCACGGTGAGCGCCGGCGGCGGAGAGGTCTGCGACGGATGGGTGCTGGGGGTGGTCGGCGCGGCGATGCCCCTGGCCCGCGATGATCTCGCGCTCACCCCGACGTGGACGGGGCTGATCGGCTCCGCCTCCCTGATCGGCCTGTTCTTCGGAGGGCTGTTCTTCGGCCGGCTCACCGACCGGATCGGCCGTCAGCGGATGTACCTCATCGACCTGATGGTCTTCCTCGTCGGCTCCCTGGCCCAACTGGTCGTACAGGACGCCGCCCAGCTCCTCGCCGTCCGACTGGTCATGGGCGCCGCGGTGGGCGCGGACTACGCCATCGCGGGAGCGCTTGTCGCCGAGTTCGCCCCGCCCCACCGCAGAGGCAGGCTGCTGGCCTCCCTGATCGTGTTCTGGTACGTCGGCTACACCCTGGCCACGGCGTTCGGCATCGTCGCCGCGCAGCTCACCGACGACGTCTCCCTCTGGCGCTGGATCCTTGCCAGCAGCGCGATCCCCTCCCTGGTGGTGCTGCTGGCCCGGTTGGGCACGCCCGAATCGCCGAGCTGGCTGGTGAGCAAGGGCCGGAGGGCCGAGGCCGAGGCGATCAGCAGGCGCTGGCTGGGCAGGGACCTCGACCCGCCGGACGGGGACAGGGAACCGGTCCGGACGGGGCACCGCGCGCTGTTCTCGCCCGGCTACGTCCGTCGGACCCTGTTCACCAGCCTGTTCTGGCTCTGCCAGGTGACCCCCTTCTTCGCCATCTCCACCTTCGCTCCCCAGGTACTGAGGCTTCTCGGGGCTCCGTCGGACGGTACCGGGGAACTGCTGCTCAACGGCTTCCTGCTGGTGGGCTGCCTGAGCGGGATGGCTGTCATCAACCGGATCGGCCGCCGGACCCTGCTGATCTGGCCGTTCGCCGTGACAGCCGCCGCCCTGCTGGCCCTGGGGCTGTGGCCGCACGCCCCGCACGCGGTGATCGCGCTCTGCTTCGGTGTCTTCGCCCTCTTCCATGCCGCCTCCAGCGTGCTCCAGGCCGTCTACCCGAGCGAGGTGTTCCCGACGGAGATCCGCGCCACCGGTATCGGCTTCGCGGCCGCGGCGAGCCGGATCGGTGCCGCGGTCGGCACGTTTCTCGTGCCGTTGGGGCTCGCGGCTTGGGGCGTCGGCCCGGTCATGCTCCTGGGCTGTGCGCTCTCCCTCGTGGGCGTGCTGGTCTCGGTCGTCTGGGCTCCGGAGACCCGGGGCCTGGAGCTGGAACGGGTGAGCCGTCCGGACGCGCCGGAGCGCCGTGGCCGGGCCACCTGAGCCCGTGCACCGCGGTGCGGTCGGCACCGGTTCATCCCACCGACCGAAGGAGAGTGGAGCACCATATGCGGGAAGACGAGGCCCCGCGCGGGAGCAGCGCCCTGGCGCAGCTGGCCCACGAGGGCGTGTCCCTCTGGCTGGACGGGGTGGGCCGCCGGTCCCTCGTGGACGGGACCCTCACGAGGTGGGCGGCGCACGCTCCGGTCAACGGCGTCATGCTGTCCCTGGGCGCGCTGGCCGACGAGGTCCGGGCCGGACACGCCGGCCTCCGCCGGGAGACATGGGCCGCCGGGCCCGGGGACCTCTCGGCCGACGATGCCGTACAGGCCCTCTACCACGCGGGCGCCCGGCGGGCCTGCGACGCGCTGTGGGCGCGTTTCGCCCGGACCCGGGGGACCGAGGGCCGGGTCACCGTGGAACTGGACCCCCGGGTCGCCGACGACGCCCGCGCCACGGTCGACCGGGCACGCAACGCGGCCCGCGAGGTCAACCGGCCCGGCCTGCTGGTGGGGGTGTCCGCCACCCCCGCAGGGCTGACGGCGATCAGCGACTGCGTGGCCGAGGGCATCGGAGTGAACGCCCGTCACATCACCTCCCCCGCACGGTACGCGGAGGTGGCCGAGGCCTGCTTCGAGGGCCTGGAGCGGGCGGTGGCCGCCGGCCGCTCCGTCGCCGGGTACATCGCGGTGGCCACGTTCGAGGCGGCCCGGATGGAAGCGGCGGTGGACCGGTGCCTGGAACCGGCAGGCGTGGACGGCACACCGCTCGCTGGACGGACGGCGCAGGCCCTCGCCCGTGCCGCCTACCAGCTGTACGACGGACAGCTGGGCTCCGCCCGTTGGCGGCGGCTGCGGTCCTTCGGGGCATGCCCGCAGCGCCTCGCGTGGGCGGCGGGTGACGCCCCGGGGAGCGATCTCGCCGTCCGGCAGGTGGAGGACCTGGTGGCGTGGAGCACGGTCCACGTGTTGCCGTCACCGGCCCTCGACGCGTTGACCCGGAGAGGACAGCTGCGCGGCGACACGCTATCGGGGGAGTCCGAGGCGGCGGAGTCGGTCCTGTCGGGCCTGCGGCGGGCAGGTGTCGACATCGAGCGTACGGGGGCCGAGCTGGCCCGGACGCTGCGTGAGCGCGGCCTGGAGAGCCGTCGGGAGGCCGCTGCCGCGGTGAGCGACTCCTGTAACGGCGACCGGGGGTGATGGGCCGTCCGCCCTGCCGGGGAGGGCGCCGGACGCCGTGCTCGCCGGCCGGACCGGGGAGCGGGGTCCGGGGAGCGGTGGAGCCCCTTCGGGCGTCGTGGACAGGGACGCCCGCGGAACTTCCCCCCCCCTGGGGCCCCGCCTCCGGGCCTCGGGGCCGACGACGCGGGCTGGTCGCCCCGCCGGACCGCCTTCTCGGGCGAGGCCTCCCGGGGGCCGAGCGCGTGGTGACCGTCCCGCAGGCCCCGTACCGAACCGGCCCCCCGTCCGACGGCCGGTGCCCGGGGCGTGAGCGTGGCCCTCGCTCGTGGGCCGAGGACCGTCGTACGGCCGGGCGGGGACCTGTCGGGCAGGCCGGGCCCCCGCGACGGCGAAGCGGCCGAGCCGCTGCTCTTCGGGCGGAGGCCGAACGGCCCCGGATTCCGTGATCCGTCCCGTCGGATTCCGGAGGGAATTGCCTACCGCGAGGGCCGCGCCGGCTTCGTCGTTGCCACATCCGACCGTCACCGTCACCGGACCGGCCGCAGCTCCGCCCGGCGAAGCGATGACCGATGGCCGGGCGGGTGCCGAGAGGAGGAACAGTGGCTTGACGAACAATGTCCGCAGAGAACTCGCAACAGCTCTGGTGTAGGGCATCCGGCGCCCTGATGCAGCCATCGGTCGAAAGGGTGCAGGTATCCGGAAAATCGCGAGAATTGCCGTCACGGTGGCTTCTTCGATGCCACATCCGGTCTCCGAAGGTGATGAGGCCGGCTGCGCTCCGGCAGCGTCGAGTCCGGAATTGACGGCTGAGTTCCATCGGCGGCGGATGGAGGGCGGTGCCTCGCCTCGTACGGGGCCCTGGTCGAGCAGTTCATGAGGTGCGCGCAGTCGCCGGCGCAGGCCTGCGGAGCGTCCGCTGTGTTCCGGAGTGCGGGCGACTTCCGCGCGCCCGGCATGGTTTCTTCGATGCCCTGTGGAGCACTGATTCTCTTGACTGTCGAAGTTCTCGGCCGTGCGGAGAGGGGTGACGGTGTCCCGAAGGCCGTGCAGAGCGGGCGCAGGGTCGTGCCATCACCTTCCGTGCCGTGGTGCCTCTCACATCCATCCGGTGCGGTGAGGGAATGTTCGAGGGGAAGCTGCGCAGACGTGAGGGATGTCCGAGAGACATGAGTCGATTCGCGTTCGTTCCTACGGGGAGGCACAGGACTGATGGGTTCAGCCGAATGGTCGGATATCGGCGAAATGATCGGCATTCTCGAATTGCTCGCCGCGGAGGCTCCGCCCGCAGAGGTCGCAGATCTCCTCCAACGCGTCCGGAGCCATGGAGCGGATCCCACGACACTGGCGCAGTGGGAACGGGCGGAGCGTCTGGCCCAGCGCGTGCACGCGCTGTTCTCGCACCGTCAGCAGCGCGAGGCCGAACTCGCCTCGCTGTTGGACACGGCTCGTGAACTGTCGGCTTCGCACGGCCTGGACGCACTGCTGAAGACCATCACCCGGCGCGCCCGGACGCTGCTCGGCCTCGACATGGCCTGTGTCAGTCTCGGGGAGCCCGAGGCGGGAGGATGCCTCGTACGCGCCGCGGACGGTCACGCCTCCGCGATGACCGTCGGTCTGCTGGTGCCGGGCTCGCACGGACTCGGCGACGAGGCGATGGCCCGGTCCGTGCCGCTCTGGACCCCCGACTATCTGTCCGACGACAGATTACGCCGCACCGGCGCGCTGGACGAGGCCGTTCGGGCGGAGGGGCTGCGGGCGATGATCGCGGCTCCGCTCAGGTTCGGCGACGAGACGTATGGCGTGCTGTACGCGGGCGACCGGGGCATACGCCACTTCACCATAGGCGAAGTGTCCCTCATGAGCTTGCTGGGAGACATCGCCGCCGTGGCCATCGAGAAGGCCTGTCTCCTCGAACGCGGACGTGCCGAGGCCGCCGCCCTGCGGTCGGGGATCTCCCGGGCGAAGTCCCAACTGGTCAGGGCCCGTGAGCTGGTCCGCCTGCACCACGGGCTCGTCGACCACGCGCTGGCAGGCCGCAGCCTGAAGGGACTCGTCGCCGAGCTGGCCGACGCGCTGTGCGGTGCGGTGCAGGTGAAGGACCCTGAGCAGCGCACCCTCGGGGCTGCCGGTGACGTGCCCGACATCGACGCCGAGGAGGCACTGGAGGCATCCCGGGCCGCCCTGGCCCGCCGCCTCCCGGTCGTGCTGTCCACCGGCACCTGGATGATGCCGGTGACGGCTGGGGACGAGCAGCTCGGTGCCCTCCTGCTGCATCCGCACGCGCCCGACTACGAAGCCGACGAGCAACTCCTGCTCCTGGCCGCCCAGTCCGTCTCCGTACTGCTCCGCCTGCAGAGCGGTGAGGCGGCCGTCGCGAGCACCTTCCGGGACGAGCTGTTCGACGACCTGCTCGCCTCACCCCGCCCGTCCAGGCAGGTACTCCAGCGGGCGACCCGGCTCAACGTCGATCTCGAACGGCCGCACGCGGTCGTCGTCATCGCTCCGGAAGCCGGCGAACTGGCCCGAGCCGCCGGCTGGGCGGCCTCCTACGCCCGGCGGATGGACGGACTGCGGAGCGTCCAGCAGGGCCGTGTGGCCCTGCTGCTGCCCGCCGTCGACTCCAGCGCATCGGCGGCGAAGGTCTTCGCCGAACTCAGCCCGCTGCTCACCCACCCGGTGACCGTAGGTGCGGCCGGACCGGTGTCCGGCCCCGATCTGGTCCGGCAGACGCACCAGGAGGCGCGGCACTGCCTGGACGCGCTGATCTCGCTCGGCAGCGCCGGGGCCCACGCCTCCCCTGGGGACCTCGGGTTCCTCGGCATGCTGCTCTCCGACAACCGTAACGCCGCGCACTTCATCGCCGCCACGATCGGCCCGGTCCTCGACTACGACGCACAGCGGACGACAGAGCTCACCCGCACGCTTCACGCGTACTTCACCGCGGGCGGAAGCCCGACCCACGCCGCGGGAGCCCTCCACGTCCACCCCAACACCGTCTCCCGGCGACTGGAGCGGATCACCGAACTGCTGGGCTCCGACTGGCTCAAGCCCGAGAGGGCGCTGGAGGTTCAGGTGGCACTGCGGTTGCACCTGACCCACAGGCTCCTGCGGCAGAAGCGCCACCACGGCCCGGATCAGGGCGACCGGCCCGAGCTCCTTGCCTGGTCGGACGAGGAGGAGATTGCCGACATGACGTAGGCGCCGGAGGCCAGCGTCATGTGCCGGTGCCAGCCGTGGAGGGAGCGCCCCTCGTAGTCGCGAAGCCCCACCGCCGCGCCCCGTGTGCGCCAGCCGTCACCGACGGCGTGCAGCAGTCGTGCCGAGGACAGCAGGGAGTCCGCCGCCGATTCGTCCATGTTCGTCAGCCACAACTCGCCCGGCTCCCGGCGTGCTTCGTGCCAGACGCCCAGCAGCGTGAGCCGGCGGTTCTCCTGCCGGGACCGGTTCCCGGTCCCCGCGAGCCGTACCGTCGCCGTCGCCGTAGCCACCGGCCGACGGTCGGGCGAACCGTCCCGCCCTCTGCGGTGCGTCCGGAGCGTGGGGCTCAGCGCGTCGAGGGCCGCGACAGCCTGCCTGCCGTGAACGGTTCGGTGGCCGCCCGCCAGCGGTGTCCACCCGTTGATACGCGCGGCTGCCGGGACCTGCCCGGCGAACAGCGCCGCCAGCCGCCCCGATTCGTCCTCACCCCGGCCGTCCATCAGTACCGGAGGCCCCGGAGTGCCCCACCGGCGGACGTCGTCGAGAAGCTCGCGCAGACAGTCCTGGGGCGCCGGTACGCCCTCCTGAGCCGGGCCGCCGCCGGTGCTCCGGCCGGCAGTCGGCGGGTCGTCGGACAGCTCCAGGCGCCAACTGACCGGGGCGACGACACGCTCCGATGCGTACCAGACGCCGAGGGCGCGCTGGCCGTTCACCACGCGGCTTCTGTCGGGCGAGAGGTGCCGGGAGACCCCCACGGTGTGCTCACCGCCCTTGGGGATGGACACCGGCAGAGCCACCCAGGCGGAGGCCGGCCCGCTCTCCTCCAGGAACGCGGTCAAGGCCTGCCGGACCGTCTCCACGGCCCAGTGCGACCTGCTGACGAAGTGCCTCAACCGGTGTTCGTCACCGGGGGCACCGAGCGTGGTGGCGATGTTGGCGATCGACTTGCGCCCCTGGGTACGCAGGAGGCCGTCCATGTACTGACGTGCTCGGATGCGCTGCTCGTACCGCTGGAATCCCGAGAGCAGAGCCGTGCACAGCTCGGTGACGCGCTCCTCGGCGCCCCCGGGCGGGGGAAGGCGGCAGACGCGGGCAGGCCCGAGGGGGGCCGTTTCGCCGGCCATGTCAGTACCTCCTGTCGTGGGGCGCTCGCCGTCCGTACAACAGAGTGGCCGTGGGGCGGGACGTGCAGGAGGTGCACCGGGCACACCACGTGACTGCCCGACGGTGACCGCACCACATCCGGCCGCCGTCGTCCGTGCCGGGGCGGCGGGAGAGGGCGGTCAGGGGGCGGTGGTCCGGTCACCATCCGGTGCCGGCGACGCGTCAGGGGAGCCGGCGGAGGAAGGCCAGGAGCGAGGCGGTCAGCGCGGCCGGCGCGTCCAGCGGTAGGAGATGTCCGGCGTCCGGGATCACGTCGAGCGTGGCTCCGGGGACGAGGGAGGCCAGCTCGTGCCCCCTGGACACCGGAATCCAGGCGTCCTCGGCCCCCCAGCACACGGCTACCGGCAGCTCGATCCCGGGGTAGAGCTCCTGGACCTCGTCGGTGTATCGCTGATCGGCCTGGGCGATCTGCCGGTAGAAGGCGGCCTGGCCCTCCTCGTCCGACCAGGGCGCGGTCAGCCGGTCGGCCACGTCGGAGCGCAGCCCGGCGAAGCTGGCCGAGCGGACGTACTCGCGTACCAGAGCGCGGTGCAGGGCGGGAGGAAGCTGTTCGAATACCTCGCTGTTGCCTCCCACCAGCCGGAAGAACGGCGATCCCCAGGGGGCGAGGGCAACGGGGTCGACCAGGGCCAGGCCGCGGTAGGCGGCCTTGTGCAGCAAGTGGGCCCGCAGGGCCACGGCGCCGCCGAAGTCGTGCGCCACCACGGCCGGTTCGGTGAGCTCCCACCGGTCCAGCAGTTCGGCGAAGACCCGGCCCTGTGCGTCCAGGGACACGTCCTGTCCCGCGTGCTTCTCCGAGGCGCCGTATCCCGGCATGTCCCACAGGAAGACCTGGTACTGCTGCGCCAGGGCCTGGGCCACCTCCCGCCAGACGAAGGAGGAGAACGGAGTCCCGTGGAGCAGGACGACGGGTTCCCCGCCATCCTGTCCCCACCTGTCCCAGCGGACCGTGCCGGACGTGGTGGGGAGGGTCTTGCGCAACTGCCAGTCGGTCACTTCTGTCGTCTCTCTCGTGTGCGGTCGTTCCGGCGAGCGGCTCCCCGGCGCTGTCCCGGGTGTGCGCCGCTCGTGCCCTGCTTCAACGAGGGCGGGGCCGCGCAGGGTTCGGCCGCGCCCGGACCTCGTCCGGCGCCACCTCAGCTGTCCGCCGGGCGCTCCGCGGCCTGTCGGCGGGCGCGGTGACTGGCGACGTTCAGGCGGTTGCCGCACAGGCCGGGCATGCAGTAGCGGCGGCGGCCTGCCTTGCTGGTGTCGACGAAGAGACCGTGGCAGACCGGCGAGGAGCAGGGCCGGAAGCGGTCGTGGCTCAAGGTGCGCAGGGCACCGAGCAGGCCCGTGCCGATGAGGGCGGCGAGTTCGTCGGCGACGGAGCACTCCGGCGGGGTGACGAGGAACCACTGCCACGTGCCCGCGTCGTCCCTGAGCAGGATCGTACGGGGGGCCGCCCGGGTGACGAGCCCGTTCGCGCCGTCGACCACCTCGTCCTCGTCCTCCGCCTCCAGCAGCGTGCGTGTCTCCTGACGGAGGGCGAGCACCCGGGCGAGGTCTGCCTCGGACGGCGGTACGGCACCGTATCCGGCGTGCATCCTGTGTTCTGCGAGGAACGCGGCGAGGGCGGCGGGGTCGGTCAGGACCTCCCCCGTGGAGGTACGCACGAGGGCAGACGTGTTCACGAGGTCGGTGGCTGCACCGGCCCCCCAGGCGTAATCGGAAAAAGATACCTTCAAGCCTTACCTCTGCTAGTGTAAGAAGAGAAAGCTCATTGTACCCCTTAGCTCTCAGGGGTGGCTCTCGCGTGGCCGGGCGATCGCTCAGGCGGTTCTGCGCATGTACCCGTACGGGCTCCCGGGTCGCTCGCCGCGTACCACCCGCCGGGAAGGGACCGTGCTCATGCGTGCACTGCTTCGCCACCTGCTTCGGGCTGTCGGTGATCTGGCGTACGGCGTCAGTGCCGGCAACGCGATCCGGCTGGGCCTGACACCCCCCGCCCGCCGGTCCCCCCGCATCCGCTGAGAATCCACGAGGAGATCCATGGACACCGGAGCGTTTCTCTCCTATCTCGAAGGGCGCCAGGTGCGTTGGCGGATCGCGCTGGACGAGTGCCTCCGGTCGGCAGGCCCGGACCCGCGCCGACGGCTGCTGGCGGTCTTCGACGCGCTCAGGTCTCTGGCTGCGGACGGATTACGCTGCGGTGCCTTCATCAACGCCCAGTTCGAGCTGGGCGAGCCACGGGGCCTGTGCCGAACGGTGATCGCCGAGCACAAGCGGTGCCTCCGCGCCGACGTACTGGAACTCGCCCGGTCGACCGGTGCGGTCGACCCGGAACTCCTGGCCGATCAACTGCTCCTGGTGTACGAGGGGGCCGTCGCCAACCACTCCCTGGGCAGTGTCGCCGACCCCGTGGGCACGGCTCACCGGGTGGCCCGCCGACTGATCGCCGCCAGCAGCCCCCGGCCGCTGGACTCCTTCTGGACGGACGGAGCGGAGAGTGCCGAGGGGAAGGATGCCTGAGCCGGGGCGGCGTCATCGCTCCGCGGTGACCCGCGGCACCCGGCCCGCCGCAGAGCGGCCTCCACCCCGGGGTGCCTCTCATCTCGGCGGAGGGCGCGAAAGAGGGTCTGAACCGCGTCCCACGCGGTTCAGACCCTCTTTTCCGGAATGTGCCCCCGGCAGGATTCGAACCTGCGCACCCGGCTCCGGAGGCCGATGCTCTATCCCCTGAGCTACGGGGGCGAATCGCGGTGTTGCTCTGCGACGGGTGAAACACTACCAGCTCCCACCGGGTGTCCGTGAACAGGTATTCCGTCGCCTCAGCCCGTCCCCCGTCCGGGGCGGAAGTGTCCAAACGCCGGACGCGGTCATGGGGGCCGACCTACTCTCGAAGGGTGTCAGGGGCGTACGGCCGCGTGCTTGTTGTCGACGACAACAAGGTCATCCGGCAGCTGATCAGGGTCAATCTCGAGCTGGAGGGCTTCGAGGTCGTGGCCGCGGCCGATGGTGTCGAGTGCCTGGACCTGGCCCACCGGATCCGTCCCGATGTGATCACTCTCGACGTCGTGATGCCCCGCCTTGACGGCCTGCAGACCGCGTCCCGACTCCGCTCCGACCCCCGCACCCGCCATGTGCCCATCGCCGTCATCAGCGCCTGCACGCCTCACGAGGTGGACGCGGGCGCTTCGGCCGGGGTCGACGCGTTCCTGGCGAAGCCGTTCGAGCCGAGCGAGCTGGTGCGGATGGTGCACCGGCTGGCGGCCGGGGAGGAGCGGCCGTCGGTCGACGGGCGGAGCGGGGCCGGGTGCGCGGGGACGGCCACCGGCTGACCGCATGGCGAAACCGGGTCGCGGAGTGCCCCTCCTCCTCCCCTACGCTTGTCCCGTGACCCCCGCCGATCTCTCCCGGACCGTGCTGCACGCCGTGCGCCGCGCGGTCGACGAGAACGCGCTGCGCGCGCCCGTGCCCGCGCGCGTGCGGGTGGAGAGGACCCGGCCCGGAGGCAGCGGCGACTACGCGTGCGCGGTCGCGCTCCAGCTCGCCGGCCCGGCCGGGCTGCCGGCCCTGGAGGTCGCCCGCATCCTGCGCGAGCGGGTCGCCGCCGAGCCCGGCATCGGGCGGGTCGAGATCACCGGGCGCGGGTTCCTGAGCCTCAGCCTCGACGCCCCCGCCGACAACGACCGGGCCGTGCTCGACGCCGTACGGGAACAGGGCATCGCGTACGGACACGGGGACGCGCTCCGGGGCGAGGTGCTCCGGCTCCACCACGCGCGGGAGGTGCGCGCGGCCGTCACCGCCGATGCCGTACGCCGGCTCCTCACGGCCCAGGGCGCCCAGGTCCGGATCGACTGCGAGGAGGCGGGCGATCCGGAGTGGAGCCGCCTCGGCGTCCCCGCCGAGGCGTACGGGGCGCCCCCGGTGCCGCCCGGCCCCCCCGCCTCGGCTGACGTGTACGGGACGCCCCCGGCCCCGCCCGGCCCCCCCGCCCCGCTCACCGTGATCCGCCCGGTGCCCGCCGGCGTCACCGCCGGTGAGCTGCTGGAGCGGTTCGGCGCGGACGCCGCCCGCTGGGGGCTGCTGCGGCCCGCCGCGCACGACCGCGCCCCGCTCGGCGGCGAACTGCTCGTCCAGGGCGAGGCCAACCCGCTCTTCCGGGTCCGGTACGCCCACGCCAGGGCCCGCGCGCTCACCCGGGGCGCCGCCGCCCTGGGGTTCACGGCACTCGGGTCCGCCGCCGAGGCCGTCACGCGCGACGAGGCCGAATCCGCCGCGCATGCCGGGCCCGGCCCGGCTTCGTACGAGGACGTCGGCCCCGGCCCGTACTCGTACCGCGAAAGCGCCGCCCGCCCCCTCCTCGATCTCCTCGCCGACCACCCCGGCGTCCTCCTCGCCGCAGCCCGTCACCGTGCGCCCGACCGGGTCGCCCGGCAGCTGGAAGCCGTCGCCCACGCCTTCTTCGACTTCCACGACAGCTGTCCGCCGCTGCCCTCGGGGGACGAGAAACCCTCGGCCGCCCACCGCTCCCGGCTGGCCCTCGCCGAAGCCGCCGGGACGGTGCTGGCAGGCGGCCTGTCCCTGCTCGGTATCGGCTCGCCCGCACACCTCTGACGAACCCGACGAATCCGAGAGACCTCACCATGAGTCGTTCCGCGCACCCCGCCGGCCCCCGTCACGCCGACGTCCTGACCGAGGGGCACTACTCCGCCCCCGCCGCCGACCTCAACGTCCTGGACGAGAAGGTCTGGTCCCGTACCGTCACCCGCGACGCGGACGGTGCCCTCACCGTCGGCGGGATCGCCGTCGCCCGGCTCGCCGAGGAGTTCGGCACCCCCGCCTACTTCCTCGACGAGGTCGACTTCCGTTCCCGCTGCCGGGCCTGGGCCGACGCCTTCGGGGCGGACGCCGACGTCTTCTACGCCGGGAAGGCCTTCCTCTCCCGCGCCGTCGTGCGCTGGCTCCAGGAGGAGGGGCTGAACCTGGACGTCTGCTCCGGGGGCGAGCTGACCACCGCGCTCGACGCGGGCATGCCCGCCGAGCGCATCGCCTTCCACGGCAACAACAAGACCGTCGCCGAGATCGAGCGGGCCGTCCGGGCCGGCGTCGGGCGGATCGTGCTCGACTCGTTCCAGGAGATCGTCCGCGTCGCGCACATCGCCCGCGGCCACGGCGTCCGCCAGCGCGTCCAGATCCGGGTCACCGTCGGCGTCGAGGCGCACACCCACGAGTTCATCGCCACCGCGCACGAGGACCAGAAGTTCGGCATCGCCCTGGCCGACGGACAGGCCGCCGAGGCGGTACGCCGGACGCTCGCGCTCGACAGCCTCGAACTCATCGGCATCCACTCGCACATCGGATCGCAGATCTTCGACATGGCCGGCTTCGAGGTCTCCGCCCGGCGCGTGGTGCAGCTGCTCGCCGAGGTCCGCGACGAACACGGCGTCGAACTCCCCGAGATCGACCTCGGCGGCGGCCTCGGCATCGCGTACACCGCCGAGGACGACCCCCGCGAGCCGCACGAGATCGCCAAGGCGCTCAGCGACATCGTCACCCGCGAGTGCGAGTCCGCGAAGCTGCGCACCCCGCGCATCTCCGTCGAGCCGGGGCGAGCCATCGTCGGACCCACCGCGTTCACGCTGTACGAGGTCGGCACCATCAAGCCCCTCGAAGGGCTGCGGACGTATGTCAGCGTCGACGGCGGGATGTCGGACAATATTCGTACCGCGCTGTACGACGCCGAGTACAGCGTGGCGCTCGTCTCGCGCACCTCGGATGCCGAGCCGATGCTCGTCCGGGTCGTCGGCAAGCACTGCGAGAGCGGGGACATCGTGGTCAAGGACGCGTTCCTCCCCGCCGACCTGGCGCCCGGGGACCTGATCGCGGTCCCCGCCACCGGCGCGTACTGCCGCTCGATGGCGAGCAACTACAACCACGCCCTGCGCCCCCCGGTCGTCGCCGTCCGGGACGGCGAGGCACGCGTCATCGTGCGGCGCGAGACGGAGGAAGATCTCCTGCGTCTCGATGTCGGCTGATGAAATAGTCATCTCAGGATCCGGACGGGGGTCAGAAACGCCCGTCCGGTGAGTGAGACTGGTCCACACATGAGCATGGCCCTCCGGCGGTTGGGGGGTGGGAGAAGGAGCGGTGCCGGGTGCGCGTGCCCAGCACCGTGACGCCGCCCCCCCAGCCGCCGGAGGGTCCAGGTATGAGAAACGAGGTCGGATGATGCGTACGCGTCCGCTGAAGGTGGCGCTGCTGGGCTGTGGTGTGGTCGGCTCAGAGGTGGCACGCATCATGACGACGCACGCCGACGACCTCACGGCGCGCATCGGTGCGCCCGTCGAGCTCGTCGGCGTCGCCGTCCGCCGCCCCTCGAAAGTGCGTGAGGGCATCGACCCCGCACTGGTCACCACCGACGCCACCGCGCTCGTGCAGCGCGGCGACGTCGACGTCGTCGTCGAGGTCATCGGGGGCATCGAGCCGGCCCGCACCCTCATCACCACCGCCTTCGAGAACGGCGCGAGCGTCGTCTCCGCCAACAAGGCGCTGCTCGCCGAGGACGGCGCGGCCCTGCACGCCGCCGCCGAGAAGTACGGCCGCGACCTGTACTACGAGGCCGCCGTCGCCGGGGCCATCCCCCTGGTGCGGCCGCTGCGCGAGTCGCTCGCCGGCGACAAGGTCAACCGGGTGCTCGGCATCGTCAACGGCACGACCAACTTCATCCTCGACAGGATGGACACCAGCGGCGCCGGTTACTCCGAGGCGCTCGACGAGGCCACCGCCCTCGGGTACGCCGAGGCCGACCCGACCGCCGACGTCGAGGGCTTCGACGCCGCCGCGAAGGCCGCGATCCTCGCCGGTATCGCCTTCCACACCCGGGTGAAGATCGGCGACGTCCACCGCGAGGGCATCACCGAGGTCACCGCCGCCGACATCGCCTCCGCCCGCCGGATGGGCTGCACGGTCAAGCTCCTGGCCATCTGCGAGCGCGCCGCCGACGGCCGGTCCGTCACCGCCCGCGTCCACCCCGCGATGATCCCGCTCAGCCACCCGCTGGCCTCGGTCCGCGAGGCGTACAACGCGGTGTTCGTGGAGGCCGAGGCCGCCGGACAGCTGATGTTCTACGGCCCCGGCGCCGGCGGCTCCCCGACCGCCTCCGCGGTCCTGGGCGACCTGGTCGCGGTCTGCCGCAACAAACTGGGCGAGGCCACCGGCCCCGGTGAGTCCGCCTACACGCGCCTGCCGGTCAGCCCCATGGGCGAGGTCGTCACGCGCTACCACATCAGCCTCGACGTGGCCGACAAGCCGGGCGTCCTCGCCCAGGTGGCAACGGTCTTCGCCGAGCAGGGCGTGTCCATCGACACGGTCCGCCAGCAAGGACGTCCAGACGGAGGCGGCGAGGCATCCCTCGTCGTCGTCACCCACCGCGCGCCCGACGCCGCCCTCTCCGGGACCGTCGAAGCGCTGCGCAAGCTCGACACCGTGCGCGGTGTCGCCAGCATCATGCGTGTTGAAGGGGAGTAAAGGACCCATGACCAGCAAGGGCACCCACCAGTGGCGCGGCATCATCGAGGAGTACCGGGACCGGCTTCCGGTCACGGCCACGACGCCGGTCGTCACCCTTCGTGAGGGCGGTACGCCGCTCGTTCCGGCGCAGGTCCTCTCCGAGCGCACGGGCTGCGAGGTGCACCTCAAGGTCGAGGGCGCCAACCCCACCGGTTCGTTCAAGGACCGCGGCATGACCATGGCCATCACCCGGGCCAAGGAGGAGGGGGCGAAGGCCGTCATCTGCGCCTCCACCGGCAACACCTCGGCCTCCGCCGCGGCGTACGCGGTGCGCGCGGGCATGGTCTGCGCCGTCCTCGTACCGCAGGGCAAGATCGCCCTGGGCAAGATGGGCCAGGCGCTCGTCCACGGCGCCAAGATCCTCCAGGTCGACGGCAACTTCGACGACTGCCTGACCCTGGCCCGCTCGCTCTCGGACAACTACCCGGTGGCGCTGGTCAATTCGGTCAACCCGGTCCGTATCGAGGGCCAGAAGACCGCCGCGTTCGAGATCGTCGACGCGCTCGGCGACGCCCCCGACATCCACGTCCTGCCGGTCGGCAACGCGGGCAACATCACCGCGTACTGGAAGGGGTACACCGAGTACGCCGGTGACGGCGTCTCCACGCACGCCCCCCGCATGTGGGGCTTCCAGGCCTCCGGCTCCGCGCCCATCGTGCGCGGCGAGGTCGTCAAGGACCCCTCCACCATCGCCACCGCGATCCGCATCGGCAACCCGGCCTCCTGGGACTTCGCCCTGGCCGCGCGGGACGAATCGGGCGGTTCCATCGACGAGGTGACGGACCGGCAGATTCTCTCCGCCTACCGGCTGTTGGCCTCGCAGGAGGGCGTCTTCGTGGAGCCGGCGTCGGCCGCGTCCGTCGCCGGTCTGCTCAAGGCGGCCGAGGAGGGCAAGGTCGACCCCGGTCAGCGCATCGTCTGCACGGTCACCGGCAACGGCCTCAAGGACCCCGACTGGGCCGTCGCGGGCGCCCCGCAGCCGGTCACCGTACCGGTCGACGCGGCCACCGCGGCGCAGAAGCTCGGGCTCGTCTGAGCCTGCCCGGACCGACTGCGGGCGGACCGTCCGGCCGGGCGCCCCGCCCGGGCTGTGGCGGGGCTGTACGGGCCGGCCGTGACGGGACCGTACGGATCGGCCGTGGCGGAACTGCCCGGGGGCCGGCCGCGACGGAATCGTCCGGCTTGACCGTGGCGGGACCGCACGGGCCGGCCGCGACAGGCCCCGTCCCGATCGGCCGCGAACAGCCGGTCCGGGCGGCCGGTCAACCGCGACAACCCAGCTCAACCGCCCTCTTTTCGGGGCGGAGGGCGCATAGGAGGCGGGCGACACGCATCGTGCGCCTCCTGTGCGCCCTATGTCGCGACAGAACCTACCTTCGATAAGCTGTACCCCATCCGCCCGACAGCCGCCCCCTGGGTCTGCCGCGGCGCGAGCGCCGTCGTGACGGCGAGCACGGGCCGGGCCACCGGCTCCGCCCCCCGACCCCGCCCCATTCCCGTAGACCCCCACCGCATTCACACCCACCGCCGCAGAGCCACCGCACCGCAATCCCCGCCGCCTTACAAGGAGTCGTCCAACCGATGGCCGGTCCCGCGTTCCGAGCCGCCGCCGTCAGGGTGCGCGTCCCCGCAACCAGCGCCAACCTGGGCCCGGGGTTCGACGCCCTCGGCCTCTCGCTGGGGCTGTACGACGACGTCGTCGTCCGGGTCGCCGACTCCGGGCTCCACATCGACATCGCGGGTGAGGGCAGCGAGACGCTGCCCCGCGACGAGAGCCACCTGCTCGTACGCTCCCTGCGCACCGCCTTCGACCTGCTCGGCGGCCAGCCCCGCGGCCTGGAGATCGTCTGCGCCAACCGGATCCCGCACGGCCGCGGCCTCGGCTCCTCCTCCGCCGCCATCTGCGCCGGAATCGTCGCCGCCCGCGCCGTGACGATCGGCGGCGACGCCCGTCTCGACGACGAGGCCCTGCTGGAGCTGGCCACCGAGATCGAGGGGCACCCCGACAACGTCGCGGCCTGTCTGCTCGGCGGATTCACCCTCGCGTGGATGGACGGCGGAGCGGCTCGGGCGATCCGGATGGACCCCGCGCCGTCCGTCGTTCCGGTGGTCTTCGTGCCCGGCCGGCCCGTGCTCACCGAGACGGCGCGCGACCTGCTCCCGCGCTCCGTCCCGCACGTCGACGCGGCCCTCAACGCGGGCCGGGCGGCCCTGCTCGTCGAGGCCCTGACCAGGCGCCCCGAGCTGCTGCTCGCCGCCACCGAGGACCGCCTCCACCAGGAGTACCGGGGCCCCGCGATGCCCGAGAGCGTCGAGCTGGTGCACCGGCTGCGCGCCGACGGCGTGCCCGCGGTCATCTCCGGCGCGGGCCCCACGGTGCTCGCGCTGGCGGAGGAGGGTGCCGCCGACAAGGTCGCCCGGCTGGCGGGCGAGGGCTGGGCCGCGAACCGGCTCGCGCTCGACGCCGCAGGCGCCACCGTGCTGCCACTGGCCGCGTAACCGCATGTGATTACCGGTGGCCGAGAGGGGGAATGTTTGTTGGAGCCGGTAGTGTTAACCTCAAGTCTGCAACCGACGTCTTTGAGGCGCGTTGCTTCGTGTCCCCCTCCGGGACCGCCATTCTTCCGGGAGCCTCCCCAACTGCCTGAGCAGCCTGCCTGAGCAGTTTCGAGCACGCTCCGGAACCGGCACGACACCCCTCGCTCGTCCTAGGAGTGGGCCGAGCAGGGGGATCTCGCGCCGGACCCCGCACGTTCATCTCTCCGCCGTACCCGGCGGACCACCGCCCCGGCAAGGTCCGCGATCCAGCAAGATCAACAGACCGCAGTCGGACAGCACAACCGGTCGCCGAGCCAGAAGGCCGACGTCCGCTCCAGGGAAGGACCCTTCGTGAGCGACACCACCGATCTGATGGGCGTGACTGCCGACAAGAACGTCGACAGCGCCGCGCCCGCCGAAGGTGCTGCCACTGGCACCACCGCACGGCGCCGCCGCTCCGGCACCGGCCTCGAGGGCATGGTCCTGGCCGAGCTGCAGCAGGTCGCGTCCGGCCTCGGCATCAGGGGTACCGCGCGGATGCGCAAGAGCCAGCTGATCGAGGTCATCAAGGAGGCGCAGGCGGGCGGCGGATCCGCCGCCCCCAAGGCCTCCGCCAAGGCCGCCGAAGCCCCCGCCGCCGAGCCGGAGAGCAAGCCCAAGCGGCGTGCCACCTCCAAGGCGCGCACCGGGGACGAGGCGGCGGCCGCCGAGAAGGCCGAGGCCCAGCAGCAGATCGACATCCCCGGTCAGCCGGCCAGCGACGAGCAGCCCGCGGGCGAGCGCCGTCGCCGCCGCGCCACCGCGCAGGCGGGCAGCCCCGAGACCAAGGCCGAGGCGAAGACCGAGGCCAAGGCGGAGCCCCAGGCGGAGCAGAAGACCGAGGACCGCGGCGAGCCCAAGGGCGACGCCAAGGCCGAGGCCGCCGCCGACACCGCCGAGGGCCGCCGCAACGACCGCCAGGGGCGTGGCGACCGCGACCGGGGCGAGCGCGGGGAGCGCCGCGAGCGCCAGCGCGACCGCCGGGGCAAGGGCGACGACCAGGGTGGCCAGCAGGGCGGCGGCGGGCAGCGCCCGCAGCGCCAGGGCCAGGGGCAGAACCAGGGCCAGCAGAACCGTGACAACGGTCCGCAGGACGACTTCGACGACGAGGCGGGCGGCCGCCGCGGCCGCCGTGGCCGCTACCGGGACCGCCGTGGCCGCCGTGGCCGCGACGACTTCGCCGGCGATGTGCAGGTGGCCGACGACGACGTCCTGATCCCCGTCGCGGGCATCCTGGACATCCTCGACAACTACGCGTTCATCCGGACCTCCGGCTACCTGCCGGGCCCGAACGACGTGTACGTCTCGCTCGCCCAGGTCCGCAAGAACGGCCTGCGCAAGGGCGACCACGTCACCGGTGCGGTGCGCCAGCCCAAGGACGGCGAGCGGCGCGAGAAGTTCAACGCGCTGGTCCGCCTCGACTCGGTCAACGGCATGGCCCCCGAGTCCGGCCGGGGCCGCCCCGAGTTCCAGAAGCTGACCCCGCTCTACCCGCAGGACCGGCTCCGTCTGGAGACCGACTCCAACATCCTGACGACGCGGATCATCGACCTGGTGGCCCCGATCGGCAAGGGCCAGCGCGGGCTCATCGTGGCCCCGCCGAAGACCGGCAAGACGATGATCCTCCAGGCCATCGCCAACGCGATCACGGTCAACAGCCCCGAGTGCCACCTGATGGTCGTCCTGGTCGACGAGCGTCCGGAAGAGGTCACCGACATGCAGCGGTCGGTGAAGGGCGAGGTCATCTCCTCGACCTTCGACCGTCCGGCCGAGGACCACACCACCGTCGCCGAACTGGCCATCGAGCGCGCCAAGCGCCTCGTGGAGCTGGGCCACGACGTGGTCGTCCTGCTCGACTCGATCACCCGCCTGGGCCGCGCGTACAACCTCGCGGCGCCCGCCTCCGGCCGCATCCTCTCCGGTGGTGTCGACTCGACCGCGCTGTACCCCCCGAAGCGCTTCTTCGGTGCGGCGCGCAACATCGAGGACGGCGGCTCGCTGACCATCCTGGCCACCGCGCTGGTCGAGACCGGCTCCCGCATGGACGAGGTGATCTTCGAGGAGTTCAAGGGCACCGGCAACATGGAGCTCAAGCTCGACCGGAAGCTCTCGGACAAGCGCATCTTCCCGGCGGTGGACGTCGACGCGTCCTCCACCCGTAAGGAAGAGATCCTGCTCGGCACCGACGAGCTGGCGGTCGTCTGGAAGCTGCGCCGGGTGCTGCACGCGCTCGACCAGCAGCAGGCGATCGAACTCCTCCTGGACCGGATGAAGAAGACCCAGTCCAACGCGGAGTTCCTGCTCCAGATCCAGAAGACGACGCCGGGCAGCGGAAA
Organism: Streptomyces sp. NPDC007346; assembly: GCF_040703535.1. Lineage (NCBI taxonomy): Bacteria > Bacillati > Actinomycetota > Actinomycetes > Kitasatosporales > Streptomycetaceae > Streptomyces > Streptomyces sp. NPDC007346. The sequence continues at coordinate 39,922 of NZ_JBEYKR010000020.1, read as the reverse complement.
CGGCAACGACTGACCTGCCCACGGCAGTTGATCCACGGAAGGCCCCCGTCACCCCGGTGACGGGGGCCTTCGTGCGCCCGTGCCCCCTTCCGCGCCCCCGCCCGTACGTCCCCGCGCCCGCCCGAGACCTTCGCCACACGCCGGCTCCCCGGACAGCGCCCGCCCCGGTGGCCGTCCGGGGCGGGAAACCGCAGGTGGACGCCGTGCCGCAGGACGCCCGGCGGCCGGTGCGCCCGCCGTCGCTCACCGGGGCCACACAGGGCGCTGTGCAACCCTTCTTGCTGCTTCGCCGTCTGATCAAGAGATGACAAACCCTCCCGGAACCGTCAGGAACGGGGGCGGGGAGCCGGCGGAGCGCCGTGACGAGGGAGACGCGTGAGCGAGCAGAAGAGGACCCCGGGGCGGATACGCGGCACCGGCACCCGCCGGAGGAAGCCCTCACGGCGTCACCGCGCGAAGGCCGTCACGGCCTGGACGGTGGCGGGCGTGGTGGTCGTCGGCGGGGCCGGGCTCGGATACGCGTACGTCACGCTCGACGGAAACCTCTCCAGCGTCGACATCGACGCCAAGCTCGGCAGCGACCGCCCCGACGACGTGGACGACGGCTCGCAGGACATCCTGGTGCTCGGCTCCGACTCGCGCTCCGGCGACAACGGCAGGTACGGCGCCGACGAGGGCGCCGCCCGCTCGGACACGGCGATGGTCGTGCACGTCGACAAGGGCCACACGTCGGCGAGCGTCGTCTCGATACCGCGCGACACCCTGATCGAACGCCCCGCCTGCACGAGCGACACGACGGGAGAACCGGTCGCCGCCGCCCACCGGGCCATGTTCAACACCGCCTACGAGGTCGGCGGACCGGCCTGCGCGGTGAAGACCGTCGAATCCATGTCCGGTATCCGCATGGACCACTACATCGAGGTCGACTTCACCGGCTTCGAGCGGATCATCGACGAGCTGGGCGGCGTCGAGATCACGACCACGACCGCGATCGACGACCCCAAGAGCCGTCTCGACCTGGAGCCGGGCACCCACACCCTGGACGGCGAGCAGTCCCTCGGGCTCGTCCGTACCCGCAAGAGCGTCGGGGACGGCAGCGACCTCGGCCGCATCCAGCTCCAGCAGGCGTTCGTCAAGGCGCTGATGGAGCAGGCCAGGAGCGTCGGGGTGTTCTCCAGCCCGCAGAAGCTGTTCGGGCTCGCGGACGCCGCCACCGAGGCCCTCACCACCGACTCCGGCCTCGGCTCGGTCAAGCGGCTCACCGGGTTCGCCAACGGCCTCAAGGGGCTGGGCGCGAAGAACGTGCACATGGTGACGCTGCCGGTGGAGTACGACCCGGCCGACCCGAACCGGGTCCTCCCGCAGGAGGAGGCCGGCCGGCAGGTGTGGGCGGCGCTGCGGCAGGACCGGCCCATCCCCGCCTCCGCCACCGAGAACTCCGCCGGGGACAAGGGCGACGCAGGAAAGCTCGTCGAGTAGCCGCTCACGGGGGCACGGGGAATACCTGCGGCCCGCCCCCGGTTTTGGGAGATACGGCCCGTCCTGGCAGACTGGTACGTCGGCCCCGGTTCACGGCCGCGCAATCCGCGCGGACGACCCGGCGCCCTCCCGAAACTAGGAGACACCTTGAAGCGCGACATCCACCCCCAGTACGTCGAGACGCAGGTCAGCTGCACCTGCGGTGCGTCGTTCACCACCCGGAGCACCCTCGACAGCGGCAGCATCCGTGCCGACGTCTGCTCCGAGTGCCACCCGTTCTACACGGGCAAGCAGAAGATCCTCGACACCGGCGGCCGCGTGGCCCGCTTCGAGGCCCGCTTCGGCAAGGCTGCCGGCTCCGCCAGCAAGTAGCGAGCCACTGCGCCGGTTCTCGGCGCCCTCTTCCCGGGGGCGTCGGAACCGGCGTTTTTCCGGTCGGGCGTCCGGGGGAGCCCCCCGGACGCCCCATCGGGCAGCACGCCCTCCAGCAGGTCCGTAGACGTCATCAACCAGGAGCCCCCGAATGTTCGAGGCGGTCGAGGAACTGATCGGTGAACACGCCGGTCTTGAGAAGAAGCTCGCCGACCCGTCGGTCCACGCCGACCAGGCGGGCGCGCGGAAGCTGAACAAGCGCTACGCGGAGCTGACCCCGATCGTCTCCACGTACCGGGCCTGGAAGCAGACCGGCGAGGACATCGAGACCGCCCGCGAGTACGCCGTGGACGACCCCGACTTCGCCGCCGAGGCCAAGGAGCTGGAGAAGCAGCGCGAAGAGCTGACCGAGAAGCTCCGCCTCCTCCTCGTCCCGCGCGACCCCAGCGACGACAAGGACGTGCTCCTGGAGATCAAGGCGGGCGCGGGCGGTGACGAGTCCGCCCTGTTCGCCGGTGACCTGCTGCGCATGTACCTGCGCTACGCCGAGCGCGTCGGCTGGAAGACCGAGATCATCGACTCCACCGAGTCCGAGCTGGGCGGTTACAAGGACGTCCAGGTCGCCGTCAAGACCAAGGGCGGCAACGGCGCCACCGAGCCCGGCCAGGGCGTCTGGGCCCGGATGAAGTACGAGGGCGGCGTGCACCGCGTGCAGCGCGTGCCCTCCACCGAGTCCCAGGGCCGCATCCACACCTCCGCCGCGGGCGTGCTCGTCACCCCCGAGGCCGAGGAGGTCGACGTCGAGATCCACGCCAACGACCTGCGCATCGACGTCTACCGCTCCTCCGGCCCCGGTGGCCAGTCCGTCAACACGACCGACTCCGCCGTCCGCATCACGCACCTGCCGACCGGCGTCGTCGCCTCCTGCCAGAACGAGAAGAGCCAGCTCCAGAACAAGGAGCAGGCGATGCGCATCCTGCGCTCCCGGCTGCTGGCCGCCGCCCAGGAGGCCGCCGAGCAGGAGGCCTCCGACGTGCGCCGCAGCCAGGTCCGTACGGTCGACCGCTCCGAGAAGATCCGGACGTACAACTTCCCGGAAAACCGCATCTCGGACCACCGCGTCGGCTTCAAGGCGTACAACTTGGACCAGGTGCTCGACGGAGAGCTGGACGCCGTCATCCAGGCGTGCGTCGACGCAGACTCCGCCGCCAAGCTCGCCAACGCGTAAGCGCCCGCCCGCCCCGCACACCCGTAACCCGTACGGAGAACCGCGATGAACCTGCTGCTCGCCGAGGTGGCCCAGGCCACCCAGCGGCTGGCCGACGCCGGTGTCCCCTCGCCGCGATTCGACGCCGAGGAACTCGCGGCCTTCGTCCACGGCGTGAAGCGGGGCGAGCTGCACCAGGTGGCCGACACCGACTTCGACGCCCGGTACTGGGAGACCATCGCCCGCCGCGAGGCCCGCGAACCGCTCCAGCACATCACCGGCCGCGCCTTCTTCCGCTACCTGGAGCTCCAGGTCGGACCCGGTGTCTTCGTGCCCCGGCCGGAGACCGAGTCGGTCGTCGGCTGGGCGATAGACGCCGTCCGCGCGATGGACGTCGTCGAGCCCGTCGTCGTCGACCTGTGCACCGGCTCGGGTGCCATCGCGCTCGCCATGGCGCAGGAGGTCCCGCGCTCGCGCGTACACGCCGTGGAGCTCTCCGAGGACGCCCTCAAATGGACCCGCAGGAACGCCGAGGGGTCCAGGGTCACCGTCCACCGCGGAGACGCCCTGAGCGCCCTTCCCGAGCTGGACGGCCAGGTCGACCTGGTCATCTCCAACCCGCCGTACATCCCGCTCACCGAATGGGAGTACGTCGCCCCCGAGGCCCGCGACCACGACCCGGAGATGGCCCTCTTCTCCGGCGAGGACGGCCTCGACACCATCCGCGGCATCGAGCGCACCGCCCACCGTCTGCTGCGCCCCGGCGGCCTCGTCGTCATCGAGCACGCCGACACCCAGGGCGGCCAGGTGCCGTGGATCTTCACCGAGGAGCGGGGCTGGGCCGACGCGGCCGACCACCCCGACCTGAACAAGCGGCCCCGGTTCGCCACCGCCCGCAAGGCGATGCCGTGACCGGCCCCCCGCCCCACCCCCCGTATCCGTACACGCTCGAGGAGGCCGGCTGATGGCCCGGCGATACGACTGCAACGACGCCACCGACCGGACCAGCGGGCTGCGCGAGGCCGCGTCCGCCATCCGCCGCGGCGAACTGGTCGTGCTGCCCACCGACACCGTGTACGGGATCGGTGCGGACGCCTTCAGCTCCGAGGCCGTCGCCGACCTGCTGGACGCCAAGGGGCGCGGCCGCAACATGCCCACCCCCGTCCTCATCGGCTCCCCGAACACCCTGCACGGCCTGGTCACCGACTTCTCCGAGCAGGCCTGGGAGCTGGTCGACGCCTTCTGGCCCGGCGCCCTCACCCTGGTCGCCAAGCACCAGCCCTCGCTCCAGTGGGACCTCGGCGACACCCGCGGCACCGTCGCCATCCGGATGCCCCTGCACCCCGTCGCCATCGAGCTGCTGACCGAGGTGGGCCCGATGGCCGTCTCCAGCGCCAACCTCACCGGGCACCCCGCGCCGGAGGACTGCGACGCCGCCCAGGGCATGCTCGGCGACTCCGTCTCCGTCTACCTCGACGGCGGGCCGACGCCCGGCATCGTGCCCTCCTCGATCGTCGACGTCACCGGCCCCGTCCCGGTCCTCCTGCGGACCGGCGCCCTCTCCGTCGAGGAGCTGCGCAAGGTGGTACCCGACCTTGAGGTGGCCAATTGACCGCCCCCGAGGGGCGTGGCATAGCGGGGCGGACCGACACCTTCCGCATCCTCCACGTCAGCACCGGCAACGTCTGCCGCTCACCGATCACCGAGCGGCTGACCCGCCATGCCCTGGTGGACCGCCTGGGCGATCCGCTCAGCGGCGGCCTGATCGTGGAGAGCGCGGGCACCTGGGGCCATGAGGGCGCCCCCATGGAGGCCAACGCCGAGGTCGTCCTCGCCGACTTCGGCGCGGACGCCAGCGGCTTCGTCGGCAGGGAGCTGCTGGACGAGCACGTGATCCGCGCCGACCTGGTCCTCACCGCCACCCGCGACCACCGTGCCCAGGTCATCTCCATGGGGCACTCCGCGGGTCTGCGGACCTTCACGCTCAAGGAGTTCACCCGGCTGGTGCGGGCGATAGACCCCGCCACCCTGCCCGACCCGCTCGACGAGGGCGTCGTCGAGCGCGCCCGCGCCCTGGTCCGCGCCGCCGCCGCGCTGCGCGGCTGGCTGCTGGCCCCGACCGCCGAGGCGGACGAGGTCTACGACCCCTACGGCGCGCCCATCACCTTCTTCCGCTCCATCGGCGACGAGATCAACCAGGCGCTCGACCCGGTCGTCACGGCGCTCACCGGCGTACGCGCCCCGCACTGACCGGCGTACGCGCGCCGGGCGGTACGCCGGTGCGCCGACCGGCGTACGGGGCGCCACGACAGCGGGCACACCGCCCCGCCCCGGCCTACATTGGAGCTGACACCGGCACTTCTCGCCGGCGCACCCGCCTCCAGGCCCGGAGCCCTCCCATGCCGGTCACCTCTCCCGCCGCACCCCTGCCCGCGCCGACCGCGCCCGACGACCTGCCTCAGGACTCCGGCGCGCTGCTCCGCCAGGACCCGGAGATCGCCGGGGTCCTGCTCGCGGAGAGGGACCGGCAGGCCGCCACCCTCCAGCTGATCGCCGCCGAGAACTTCACCTCGCCCGCGGTCCTGGCCGCCCTCGGCTCCCCGCTCGCCAACAAGTACGCCGAGGGGTACCCGGGCGCCCGCCACCACGGCGGCTGCGACCAGGCGGACGCCGCCGAACGCATCGCGGTGCGCCGGGCCACCGCCCTCTTCGGCGCCGAACACGCCAACGTCCAGCCGCACTCCGGCTCCTCCGCGGTCCTGGCCGCCTACGCCGCACTGCTGCGGCCGGGGGACACGGTGCTCGCGATGGGACTCCCGTACGGGGGACACCTCACCCACGGGGCGCCCGGCAACTTCTCCGGCCGCTGGTTCGACTTCGTCGGGTACGGGGTGGACCCTGCGACCGGGCTCATCGACCACACCCGGCTCCGCGCCCTGGCCCGCGCCCGCCGCCCCAAGGCCATCGTCTGCGGTTCGATCTCCTACCCCCGCCACCCCGACTACGAGGCGTTCCGGGAGATCGCCGACGAGGTGGGCGCGTACCTGATCGTCGACGCGGCCCACCCGATGGGGCTGATCGCCGGGGGAGCGGCGCCGAGCCCCGTCCCGTACGCCGACGTGGTCTGCGCCACCACGCACAAGGTGCTGCGCGGACCGCGCGGCGGCATGATCCTGTGCGGCGCGGAGCTGGCCGGACGGATCGACCGGGCGGTCTTCCCGTTCACCCAGGGCGGCGCGCAGATGCACACGGTGGCGGCGAAGGCGGTCGCGTTCGGGGAGGCGGAGACCCCGGCGTACACGCTCTACGCCCATCAGGTCGTCGCCCACGCCCGGGTGCTCGCCGCCGGTCTGGAGGCCGAGGGGTTCGAGGTGACCACGGGCGGCACCGACACCCACATCGTCGTCGCGGACCCGGCCCCGCTCGGCGTCGACGGCCGCACCGCCCGGACGCGGCTGGCCGCCGCCGGCATGGTCCTGGACACCTGCGCGCTGCCGTACGGGGAGGCCCGCGGCCTCCGGCTGGGGACCGCCGCCGTCACCACCCAGGGCATGGACGAGGCGGACATGGCCAAGATCGCGGCCCTGTTCGGGGCGGCGGTGCGCGAGCCGGGCGAGGTGAGCCCGATCGCGGCGGAGGTCGGGGAGCTGGCCGCGAGCCATCCGCCGTACCCCCGGTAGCGGGCCCCGCGCCACCCGCGGTAGTCGGCCCGGCCCTGTCCGTGGTGGTGAGCTCCGCCGTATCCGGGGCAGACGAACCCTGTGCAACCATCACCCGTACCGTGGAGTCCTTGTTCCAGAGACTAGGGTGTGGGTTTTGGATGGCCGGCGAATTCTGTGGGGCAGCCCGTGCGTGATTACCTGCTGACGCTCTGTGTCACGGCTGCGGTGACCTATCTGCTGACCGGACCGGTGCGTAAGTTCGCCATCGCGGTCGGGGCGATGCCCGCGATCCGTGCGCGCGACGTCCACCGGGAGCCGACACCCCGGCTCGGTGGGATCGCGATGTTCGGCGGACTGTGTGCGGGACTCATCGTCGCCGACCACCTCCACAACCTGAAGAGCGTCTTCGAACTCTCCAACGAACCGAGGGCGTTGCTCTCCGGCGCGGCCCTGATCTGGCTGATCGGCGTCCTCGACGACAAGTTCGAGCTCGACGCCCTGATCAAGCTGGGCGCCCAGATGATCGCCGCCGCCGTCATGGTCATCCAGGGCCTGACGATCCTGTGGCTGCCGATCCCGGGCATGGGCACGGTCGCCCTCACCCAGTGGCAGGGCACGCTGCTCACGGTGGCGCTGGTCGTCGTCACGATCAACGCGGTCAACTTCGTCGACGGCCTGGACGGGCTCGCGGCGGGCATGGTGTGCATCGCCTCGGCGGCGTTCTTCCTGTACGCCTACCGCCTCTGGATGGGGTACGGGATCGAGGCGGCGGCCCCCGCGACGCTGTTCGCGGCGATCCTGATGGGCATGTGCCTGGGCTTCCTGCCGCACAACATGCACCCGGCGCGGATCTTCATGGGCGACTCGGGCTCGATGCTGATCGGCCTGGTGCTGGCGGCGGGCGCGATCTCGATCACGGGCCAGGTCGACCCGGACAGCATGCAGATCTTCTTCCAGGGCAGCGAGCGCGGGGCCACCCACGCGATGCTCCCGGTCTTCATCCCGCTGGTGCTGCCGCTGACGATCATCGCGATCCCGGCCGCCGACCTCGTCCTCGCCATCGTCCGGCGCACCTGGAACGGCCAGTCGCCGTTCGCCGCCGACCGCGGGCACCTGCACCACCGGCTGCTGGAGATCGGCCACTCGCACAGCCGGGCCGTGCTGATCATGTACTTCTGGTCGGCGCTCATCGCCTTCGGCGCCGTCGGCTACTCGGTGCACTCGGCCTCGATGTGGATCGTCTTCGTGATCATCGCGGCGAGCGCGGTGGGCCTGATCCTGCTGCTGATGCCGCGCTTCACCCCCCGCGCCCCGCACTGGGCCAACCGCTTCGTGCCGCCGCGCTACCGCCACCGGGCGGCGGAGCAGGCCTCCTCCCCCTCGTACGAGGAGAAGCCGGCACCCGTGACCTCCGGGGCCCAACAGGGCCTGGAAGACGCTCAGATGGGCGAGGAGGGCTCCGAGAGGGCCCCTGTGGCGGTCGGGGTGTCCGGCGTCAACGGCGCTACCGCGATCGGCGCTCGTTCGCGTTTCTCCGATCGCCGTTCCATCGACTCGTCGCGCTGACGATTCGGATCCCGCAGCGCATTACCAGACATTGCGCCGACTTGTCGTGCACACACGCGCGGAGTAGGCCTCATGTGTGACAGTTGGCACACTTTCCAGGTAAAGACCTCATCAAATAGTTTGTGATACCGTTCACGAGACCCGGTGACGGAGCCGAAGGACCTTGGTAAGAGGGTCCATCGACCCGGAGTTCCGCCTCGCGGACCGGGCCTACGCTCGTCCATGACGACGCCCCATTCCTCCCCTCAGACCAGTGGAGCTGCCGCCATGCAGTCCGACATGCGCGAACTACTGCGCATCGCCACCCCCACCGCCGCAGTGGGCGCCATCGCCACGCTTGTCGGCGGCCTGGTCGTCGGCGGCAAGGGGGCGATCGGTGCCGTGGTGGGCTGCGTCGTCGTCATTCTCTTCATGGCGCTCGGACAGCTGGCGCTCCAGTGGGTCGCCAGGGCCATGCCTCAGCTGCTCCAGGGCATGGGGCTGATGGTTTACTCGGCTCAGCTCGTGTTCCTGCTCATCTTCATCATGAGCATCAGGAACACCTCTCTCTTCGACCTTCAGGCCTTCGCGCTCTCGCTGGTCGCAGTCGTGATCACGTGGATCATCACGCAGACCGTGCTGCATTCCCGGAGCAAGACCCTGTACGTCGACCCCGAGGCGGACGCCCGGAACCGCCAGGGCGGAGCTGGGGGAGAGCGTGACCGGTAGGGCCGGGATAAAGCCTTGTTCGACGTGCTGCTATCGTCCGGTCTCGGTTGCGGTACTGCGGGCGCGGACGACACGGCTGTCGCCTGATTCATCGCGAGGCTTCGGGCCCGGCCGCCGCCTCCTCACCGTAAGAACCAGTCCGGTGCCGACCTGCGGCTGCCAGCCGCTCCGATACAACGAGGTAGCCGTATCCATGCGCCATGCAGAAGGAGCTCCTGGTGACTGCTGACGCCCAGACGCTCGCCTTCGAGGTTGACTGCCACCTGTTCCAGGGCTCGTGCGGTTTCCCAGCCCCGAGCGCGTGGTCGTTCATCTTCGACCCGATCTTCAGTATCGGTCCGGTCGATTTCAACAAGCCGATGCTGCTCGCGATCATCGGCACGATCGCCATCGTGAGCCTGTTCTGGGCCGGCTTCTCCAAGCCCAAGGTCGTTCCGGGCAAGCTGCAGTTGGTCGCCGAAGCCCTTTACGGCTTCGTGCACCGAGGAATCGCCAAGGAGATCATCGGCAAGAAGGGCGAGCCCTTCGTCCCGCTGCTGGTGTCGTTGTTCTTCTTCATCTGGGTGATGAACCTCTGGGCGATCATTCCGCTCGCGCAGTTCCCGGTGACCTCGCTCATCGCGTACCCCATCGGCCTGGCGCTGCTCGTCTGGGTCGTCTACATGACGGTGACCTTCCGGAACAACGGTTTCGTCGGCGGTATCCGTAACCTGTGTGTGCCGAGCGGCCTGCCCAAGCCGATCTACGTGATCCTGACGCCGATCGAGTTCGTCTCGAACATCTTCGTGCGCCCCTTCACGCTGGCGGTCCGACTCTTCGCGAACATGTTCGCCGGTCACATCCTCATCCTGGTCTTCACGATCGCGACCTGGTACATGCTCGGCACCGTGCTCGGCACGGTGTACGCCACCGCGTCGTTCGCCGTGACACTGGCCCTGACCGTCTTCGAGATGTTCATCCAGGCGCTCCAGGCATACGTGTTCACCGTGCTGACCGCCACGTACTTGTCCCAGGCGCTCGAAGAAGCGCACTGAGGACATCCGGGTCACCACCCGGACACCCCCTAGACGTCCGGTGGATGCAATCTCCACCGGCCAATCAAGAGAAGGAATCACAGATCAATGTCTGAGACTCTCGCAGCCGTCACGGGCAACATCGGCACCATCGGCTACGGCCTCGCGGCGATCGGCCCCGGCGTCGGCATCGGCATCATCTTCGGTAACGGTGTGCAGGCCATCGCCCGCCAGCCCGAGGCGGCCGGCATCATCCGCCAGAACATGCTGCTCGGCTTCGCGGTCATCGAGGCCCTGGCGCTGATCGGCTTCGTCGCGCCCTTCATCTACCCGAAGTAGTCCAGGCGACCTGACGATACGTTTTCGACGAAAGGTCCACCATGTTGCATCTGGCAGCTGAGGAGCCGCAGTCACCGCTGTTTCCGGTCTGGCCCGAGATCGTCATCGGTCTGATCTGCTTCAGCATTGTCTTCTTCGTCTTCTACAAGAAGCTCCTCCCGGCCATCAACAAGGCCCTGGACGAGCGTCGCGAGGCGATCGAAGGTGGCATCGAGAAGGCCGAAGCGGCTCAGACCGAGGCGCAGAGCGTTCTTGAGCAGTACAAGGCTCAGCTCGCCGAGGCCCGCCACGAGGCCGCTCGTCTGCGCCAGGAGGCGCAGGAGCAGGGTGCCGTCATCATCCAGGAGATGAAGGCGGAAGGTCAGCGGCAGCGCGAAGAGATCATCGCCGCCGGCCACACCCAGATCGAGGCCGACCGCAAGGCCGCGTCCTCCGCGCTGCGCCAGGACGTGGGCAAGCTCGCCACCGACCTGGCCGGCAAGCTCGTCGGCGAGTCCCTCCAGGACCACGCCCGGCAGAGCGGCACCGTCGACCGTTTCCTCGACGAGCTCGAGGCGAAGGCCGAGGCTGCCCGATGAACGGCGCGAGCCGCGAGGCACTGGCCGCCGCACGCGAGCGGCTCGACGCGCTGACCGACAACACGTCGGTCGACGCGGCGAAGCTCGCCGACGATCTGGCATCGGTCACCGCGCTGCTCGACCGCGAAGTTTCCCTGCGCCGGGTCCTCACGGACCCGGCCCAGAGCGGCGAGAGCAAGGCCGAGCTGGTCGCGCGCCTGCTCAGCGGTCAGGTCAGCGGCGAAGCCGTCGACCTGGTCTCCGGGCTGGTCCGCTCCCGCTGGTCGCAGTCGCGTGACCTGGTGGACTCGGTCGAGGAGCTGGCGAACACCGCGGACCTCACCGCCGCCCAGCGCGGCGGCGGTCTCGACGACGTCGAGGACGAGCTGTTCCGGTTCGGCCGGATCGTCGGCTCCGACACGGAGCTGCGTTCCGCGCTCACCAGCCGTACGGCCACCACCGCCGCCAAGGGCGAGCTGCTGCGCAGCCTGCTCGGCGGAAAGGCCCAGCCGGTGACCGAGCGGGTCATCGTCCGCCTGGTGACCCAGCCGCGGGGACGTAGCCTGGAAGCAGGACTCGAATCCCTGTCCAAGCTCGCCGCGGAGCGCCGCGACCGCACGGTCGCGATCGTCACCTCGGCGGTGCCGCTCAGTGACCGGCAGAAGCAGCGCCTCGGCGCCGCTCTGGCCAAGATCTACGGCCGCCAGATGCACCTGAACCTGGACGTGGACCCCGCGGTCCTCGGCGGGATCTCGGTGCGCGTCGGCGACGAGGTCATCAACGGCACGGTCGCGGAGCGCCTCGAAGAGGCGACCCGGCGCATGGCCGGCTGACACAGCGCAAGAGAACAAGCAAGACCAGCGGCCCGGTTGGGCCGTGCAGAAATTGCAGAAGATTCCTGGGGGTCGGCCCCCAGACCCCCTTAAGAAACTTCGGGCCCAACAAGGAGAGCAGGGAACCCAGATGGCGGAGCTCACGATCCGGCCGGAGGAGATCCGGGACGCACTGGAGAACTTTGTCCAGTCGTACCAGCCGGACGCGGCCTCGCGCGAGGAGGTCGGTACGGTCAGCGTTGCCGGTGACGGCATCGCGAAGGTGGAGGGACTGCCCTCCGCCATGGCGAACGAGCTGCTGAAGTTCGAGGACGGAACCCTCGGTCTCGCCCTCAACCTCGAGGAGCGCGAGATCGGTGCCATCGTCCTCGGCGAGTTCAGCGGCATCGAGGAGGGCCAGCCGGTGCAGCGCACCGGTGAGGTGCTCTCCGTCGGCGTCGGCGAGGGTTACCTCGGCCGCGTCGTCGACCCGCTCGGCACCCCGATCGACGGTCTCGGCGAGATCGCGACCGACAGCCGCCGCGCCCTCGAGCTGCAGGCCCCTGGCGTCATGGTCCGCAAGTCGGTGCACGAGCCGATGCAGACCGGCTACAAGGCCGTCGACGCCATGGTGCCGATCGGCCGCGGCCAGCGTCAGCTGATCATCGGCGACCGTCAGACGGGTAAGACCGCTCTGGCCGTCGACACGATCATCAACCAGCGCGACAACTGGCGCTCGGGCGACGTGAACAAGCAGGTGCGCTGCATCTACGTCGCCATCGGTCAGAAGGGCTCCACCATCGCCTCCGTGCGTGGTGCGCTCGAAGAGGCCGGTGCGCTGGAGTACACGACCATCGTCGCCGCCCCGGCGTCCGACCCGGCCGGCTTCAAGTACCTGGCGCCGTACACCGGTTCGGCCATCGGCCAGCACTGGATGTACCAGGGCAAGCACGTCCTGATCATCTTCGACGACCTCTCGAAGCAGGCCGACGCCTACCGCGCCGTGTCCCTGCTGCTGCGCCGCCCGCCGGGCCGTGAGGCCTACCCGGGTGACGTCTTCTACCTGCACTCGCGTCTGCTGGAGCGCTGCGCCAAGCTCTCCGACGAGATGGGTGCCGGTTCGATGACGGGCCTCCCGATCGTCGAGACCAAGGCGAACGACGTGTCGGCGTTCATCCCGACCAACGTCATCTCCATCACCGACGGCCAGTGCTTCCTGGAGTCCGACCTGTTCAACGCGGGTCAGCGTCCGGCGCTCAACGTCGGTATCTCGGTCTCCCGAGTCGGTGGCTCCGCCCAGCACAAGGCCATGAAGCAGGTCTCCGGCCGGCTCCGCGTGGACCTCGCCCAGTACCGCGAGCTGGAGGCGTTCGCCGCCTTCGGTTCCGACCTGGACGCGGCCTCGAAGGCCTCGCTGGAGCGCGGTAAGCGCATGGTCGAGCTGCTGAAGCAGCCGCAGTACGCCCCGTTCCCGATGGAGGAGCAGGTCGTCTCCGTCTGGGCCGGCACCACGGGCAAGATGGACGACGTCCCGGTCGAGGACATCCGTCGCTTCGAGAGCGAGCTGCTGGAGTACCTGCGCCGCGAGCGCAAGGACCTCCTGACCAGCATCGCCGAGGGCGGCAAGATGTCCGACGACACGCTGCAGTCGATCGCCGACGCGATCGCCGCCTTCAAGCAGCAGTTCGAGACCTCGGACGGCAAGCTCCTGGGCGAGGGCTGATCGATGGGCGCTCAGCTTCGCGTTTACAAGCGCCGCATCCAAGCCGTCACCGCGACCAAGAAGATCACCAAGGCGATGGAGATGATCGCCGCCTCGCGCATCGTCAAGGCGCAGCGCAAGGTGGCGGCGTCCATGCCGTACGCGACCGAGCTCACCCGTGCGGTGACCGCGGTGGCGACCGGCTCCAACGCCAAGCACCCGCTCACCACCGAGGCCGAGACGCCGACCCGTGCCGCGGTCCTGCTCGTCACGAGCGACCGCGGTCTGGCCGGCGGCTACTCCTCCAACGCCATCAAGGCGGCGGAGCGGCTGCGGGAGCGCCTTGCCGGCGAGGGCAAGGAGGTCGACACGTACATCGTCGGCCGTAAGGGTGTCGCGTACTACGGCTTCCGCGAGCGCAAGGTCGAGGAATCCTGGACGGGCTTCACCGACAACCCGGCGTACTCCGATGCCAAGAGCATCGCCGCCCCGTTGATCGCGGCCATCCAGAAGGAAACGGCCGAGGGCGGCGTCGACGAGCTGCACATCGTCTTCACGGAATTCGTGTCGATGATGACGCAGAACGCGGTCGACGACCGGATGCTGCCGCTTTCGCTCGACGAGGTGGCGGAGGAGAGCACCCGCAAGGGCGAGATCCTTCCGCTGTTCGAGTTCGAGCCGTCGGCCGAGGACGTCCTCGACGCCCTTCTGCCGCGCTACGTCGAGAGCCGTATCTACAACGCACTGCTGCAGGCGGCCGCTTCCGAGCACGCTGCCCGCCGCCGCGCGATGAAGTCGGCGACCGACAACGCCGGGGACCTCATCAAGAGCCTGTCCCGGCTTGCCAACGCGGCCCGCCAGGCCGAAATCACCCAGGAAATCAGCGAGATCGTCGGCGGTGCCAGTGCCCTGGCCGACGCGACCGCGGGGAGTGACAAGTAATGACCACCGCTGTTGAGACGGCCGCTGCCACGGGCCGCGTCGCCCGGGTCATCGGCCCGGTCGTCGACGTGGAGTTCCCCGTCGACGCGATGCCGGAGATCTACAACGCCCTTCACGTCGACGTGGACGACCCGGCCGAGGCCGGCGCCCGCAAGACGCTGACCCTCGAAGTCGCCCAGCACCTGGGTGACGGCGTGGTCCGGGCGATCTCGATGCAGCCCACCGACGGTCTGGTCCGCCAGGCCGCGGTGACCGACACGGGCGCGGGCATCACCGTCCCCGTCGGTGACATCACCAAGGGCAAGGTGTTCAACACCCTCGGTCAGATCCTGAACGAGCCGGAGGCCGAGGCGCAGATCACCGAGCGCTGGCCGATCCACCGCAAGGCCCCGGCCTTCGACCAGCTCGAGTCCAAGACCGAGATGTTCGAGACCGGCCTGAAGGTCGTCGACCTGCTGACCCCGTACGTCAAGGGCGGCAAGATCGGTCTGTTCGGTGGTGCGGGCGTCGGCAAGACGGTCCTCATCCAGGAAATGATCATGCGTGTGGCGAAGCTGCACGACGGTGTGTCGGTGTTCGCCGGTGTCGGTGAGCGCACCCGTGAGGGCAACGACCTCATCGACGAGATGACCGAGTCGGGCGTTCTGGACAAGACCGCGCTCGTTTTCGGCCAGATGGACGAGCCGCCGGGGACGCGTCTGCGCGTGGCCCTGTCCGCCCTGACCATGGCGGAGTACTTCCGCGATGTGCAGAAGCAGGACGTGCTGCTCTTCATCGACAACATCTTCCGCTTCACGCAGGCCGGTTCCGAGGTCTCCACGCTGCTCGGCCGCATGCCGTCCGCGGTGGGTTACCAGCCGACCCTGGCCGACGAGATGGGTGTGCTCCAGGAGCGCATCACCTCGACGCGTGGTCACTCGATCACCTCGATGCAGGCGATCTACGTCCCCGCGGACGACCTGACCGACCCGGCCCCGGCCACCACGTTCGCCCACCTCGACGCGACGACGGTTCTCTCCCGTCCGATCTCCGAGAAGGGCATCTACCCGGCCGTGGACCCGCTGGACTCCACGTCCCGCATCCTGGACCCGCGTTACATCACGCAGGACCACTACGCCGCGGCCAGCCGCGTCAAGGGGATCCTGCAGAAGTACAAGGACCTCCAGGACATCATCGCGATCCTCGGTATCGACGAGCTGGGCGAGGAGGACAAGCTCGTCGTCCACCGTGCCCGTCGCGTCGAGCGCTTCCTGTCGCAGAACACCCACGCCGCCAAGCAGTTCACCGGCCTGGACGGTTCGGACGTGCCGCTCGACGAGTCGATCGCCGCGTTCAACGCGATCTGCGACGGGGAGTACGACCACTTCCCCGAGCAGGCGTTCTTCATGTGCGGTGGTCTGGACGACCTCAAGGCGAAGGCCAAGGAGCTCGGCGTCTCCTGAGCCTCCGGCTCGCCGAGGGGGGTGGGTGTGGTCCCACCCCCCTCACCACGCCCCGTAGAATTGAACCGACACCCGGCCGGGCGGCCGGGTGGTGACCCGAGGAGCCCCCTTGGCTGCTGAGCTGCATGTCGAGCTGGTCGCCGCGGACCGCAGTGTCTGGTCCGGCGAGGCCACCCTGGTCGTCGCGCGCACCACGTCCGGCGACATCGGCATCATGCCCGGTCACCAGCCGCTTCTCGGTGTGCTGGAATCGGGCCCGGTGACGATCCGCACGAGCGAGGGCGGTACCGTCATCGCCGCTGTGCACGGTGGTTTCATCTCGTTCGCGGACAACAAGCTGTCGCTGCTGGCCGAGATCGTCGAGCTGGCGGACGAGATCGATGTCCAGCGCGCCGAGCGTGCGCTGGAGCGCGCGAAGTCGGACGCGGACGCCGCTGCTGAGCGGCGCGCCGAGATCCGTCTGCGCGCGGTGGCGGTGCACTAGCACCCCCACGGACAGATGTTTTTACTCAGCCGCGGCCCGAGCTGGAATTTCCAGCCGTGTCGCGGCTGAGGCGATGCAGGTGCAGTTCAGTTCGATTCGGTTCGTTATCCGTTACTCGACGATGCGAGGAGGTCGGTGGAGATGGTCCTCGCGTTGTGGGTGGGCGTATCCGTCGTCGTACTGGTCCTGGTGGGGCTCTTCGTCTTCGGTCTGCGCCGGCGGTTGATCCAGCGCTCCGGAGGCACGTTCGACTGCAGCCTCCGCTGGGACGTCTCCGAAGAGCCGGACCCCTCCGGCAAAGGCTGGGTCTACGGGGTCGCCCGCTACAGCGGCGACCGCGTCGACTGGTTCCGTGTCTTCTCCTACGCTCCTCGCCCCCGCCGGGGCCTGGAGCGTTCTGCGATCGAGGTGATCGCCCGCCGGCTGCCGGAGGGTGAGGAGGAGCTCGCGCTCCTGTCCGACTCCGTCGTGCTCGGCTGCCTCCACCGGGGGACGCGCCTGGAGCTGGCGATGAGTGAGGACGCCCTGACCGGCTTCCTCGCCTGGCTGGAGGCGGCACCGCCCGGCCAGCGGGTCAATGTGGCCTGAGAAGTAATCCAGCCCTGCCGCTCGAAGGGGTTCCCCCTGGACGAGGTCCGGGGGAGGGGCCGTTGCCGAGTCGCCGTCTGCCGGGTCCGATGCGAAGTCGTCCCGTACCGAGGTACCCCGCCGAGTCGCCCCGTACGGGGCCTCGCCCCCGAGCCATCCCGTGCAGGGGGCCCTCGCCGAGCCGCCCCGTACCGGGCTCCCGCCGACGCGGTCAGATGCCTACGCCCCCCCGCCACGCTCGTTCCCCCTCGTACGGGAAACGACCCCGCGTAGCCACGTAGTACGGACACAGCGAAAAACCGGGGAGACGGGGGGCGGACCCGTCTCCCCGGCGTTTTTCCGGGGTGGTGCTGGCCGTTATGGCGTGGGGGTTACCGGAGACCGCTGTCGATCGCGCTCACCAGTTCACCGTTGGTGGTGTCTCCGGAGAACTCCCAGAAGAACGCGCCACCCAGGCCCTGGTCCTTGGCCCAGGTCATCTTGGAGCCGATGGTGGCCGGGGTGTCGTAGCTCCACCAGTTGGTGCCGCAGTGGGCGTAAGCCGTGCCGGCGATGGTGCCGGTGGCCGGGCAGGTGTTCTTGAGGACCTTGTAGTCCTCGATGCCCGCCTCGTACGTACCGGAGGCCGCGCCGGTCGCCGTGCCGCCGGGGGCGGACTGGGTGACGCCGGTCCAGCCGCGGCCGTAGAAGCCGATGCCGAGGAGCAGCTTCTTGGCCGGGACGCCCTTGGCCTTCAGCTTGGCGATGGCGTCGGCGGAGGTGAAGCCCTGCTGCGGGATGCCGGTGTACGGGGTCAGCGGCGAGTGGGGGGCCGTGGGGCCCTTGTCCGCCCAGGCGCCGAAGAAGTCGTACGTCATGACGTTGTACCAGTCCATGTGCGCCACGGCGCCGGCGTAGTCGGCGGCGTCGATCTTGCCGCCGTTCGAGCCGTCCGCGGTGATGGCGGCGGTGACCAGGTAGTCGGCGCCGAACTTCGCCCGCGTGGCGGCGGCGATCTTCGTCAGCGCGTCAGGGCCGCTGGTGTCGCAGGTCAGACCACAGGCGTTGGGGTACTCCCAGTCGAGGTCGATGCCGTCGAAGACATCGGCCCAGCGGGGGTCCTCGACCAGGTCGTAGCAGGACTGGGCGAAGGCGGCGGGGTTCTGGGCGGCCTGCGGGAAGCCACCGGACCAGGTCCAGCCACCGAAGGACCAGAGGATCTTGATGTGCGGGTACTGGGCCTTCAGCTTGCGCAGCTGGTTGAAGTTGCCGCGCAGCGGCTGGTCCCAGGTGTCGGCCTTGCCGTCGACGGACTGGTCGGCGGTGTACGCCTTGTCGTAGTCGGCGTAGGAGTCACCGATGGTGCACCTGCCGTTCTGCACGTTGCCGAAGGCGTAGTTGATGTGCGTGATCTTCGCCGCGGAGCCGGACGTCACCAGGTTCTTGACGTGGTAGTTGCGCCCGTAGACGCCCCAGTTGGTGAAGTAGCCCAGGTTGACCTTCTCGCCGACGGGCGGCTCGCCGCCGCCACCGCCGGTGGTGCGGACCGAGACGGAGGCCGACACGGGACCGAGCTGGTCGATCGTGTCGCGCGCCTGGACGGCGTAGGTGTAGTCGGTGCCGGCGGTCAGCCCGGTGTTGGTGTACGTGGTGCCGACGACCGTGGCGATCTTGGAGCCGTTGCGCAGGACGTCGTAGTTCTTGACGCCGTTGTCGTCGGTGGCCGCGCTCCAGCTGAGCTTCACCGAGGTGTCGGTGACGTCGCTGGTCGTGGGGGTGCCGGGAGCCGAGGGCGGGTTGTCGCCGGGGACGGTGGAGCCGTCACAGGGAGCGCCGTTCAGCTTGCAGTTGGAGGGGGCGCCGGGGCCGGAGCCGTTGAAGCCGAAGCTGATGCTGGCGCCGGGGGCGACGCTTCCGTTCCAGCCGAGGTTCTTGGCCGTCCAGGTGGTCCCGGAGCTGGTGACGGCGGCGTCCCAGGCGGAGCCGACCGAGGTGCCCGAGGGGAAGTCCCACTCGATGGTCCAGGAGGAGAGAGCCGTGGTGCCGGTGTTCTTCACCGTCCACTGGCCCTCGAAGCCGCTGCCCCAGTCCGACTTCTTGGTGTACGTGGCGGTGGCCGACGCGGCGGCCGAGGCGGGGGAGGCCAGACCCACCATCGCGGCCAACGGGACGACGAGCGCGGTGAGGCCCGCGACGACCTTCGATCTGCCGCTCCTGGTGGGGATCCATCTGAATCGGGAACGACGACGGGGGGTATCAGTGCTCAACGGTGCTCCTCGGGTGAGGTCCAGCAAACGGGGGTGATTCGTGGACTGCAAACCCTGCGCCGCCCTGAGTACGGGTGCTCTCGTACTCACCGCAGTGTGTGTTCGGTGACATTAGGAAGGTCTGGACCAATCGTCAAGAGGTCTGGACCAAAGATCGGTTACCGCTACCGGACCGCAATCAGACCCCCAACTCCTGTGCGAGAACGGCCGCCTGGACCCGGCTCCGCAGCCCCAGCTTGGCCAGCAACCGGCTGACGTGCGTCTTCACCGTCGCCTCGGCCATCGAGAGCCGCCCGGCGATCTCCGCGTTCGACAACCCCTCGCCGAGACACCCGAGCACCTCCCGCTCACGCCGGGTGAGGGAGTCCAGCACCGCCGGATCGGCCGAGGCCGCGTGCCGTACGGGTGCGGCTCCGGCGAACTCCGCGATCAGCCGGCGGGTCACGGCCGGGGCGATCAGCCCCTCGCCGCGCGCCACCGTCCGTACCGCCTCCAGCAGATCGCGGGCATCGGTGTTCTTCAGGAGGAAGCCCGAGGCCCCCGCCCGCAGCGCCCCGAACACGTACGCGTCGAGGTCGAACGTGGTCAGGACCAGGACGTCCGCGAGCTCCTCCGCCACCACCTGCCGCGTCGCCGACACCCCGTCGAGCCGCGGCATCTGCACATCCATCAGAACGAGATCCGGCCGGAGTTCACGCGCCAGGCGCACCGCCTCCTCGCCGTCCCCCGCCTCCCCGGCGACCTCGATGTCCGGCGCGCTGGAGAGGATCAGCACCAGCCCCGCCCGCACGGCCGCCTGGTCCTCGGCCACCAGTACCCGGATCGTCATCCCCGCATCGTCCTCTCCGTCACGGGCAGTTGGGCCCGCACCCGCCAGATCTTCCTGCCGTCGCCGTCCGCCTCGGCCCCCGCGCCGAACGTCCCGCCGAGCAGCGCCACCCGCTCCCGCATCCCCACCAGACCGGCCCCCGAACCCGGCGCCGTGGGCCCGGGGCGGCTGCCGAACACACTGGTCACCTCGACCGTCAGCACCTCGTCGGCGAGGTCGAGCCGCACGGTCACCGGGCCCGGTGCCGCGTGCTTGAGGGCGTTGGTGAGGGACTCCTGCACGATCCGGTACGCGGCCAGCTCGACCGGCGTCGGCAGCGCACCGGCCCCCGGCGCCCGGCTGTCCCGGAGCGCGCAGACCAGCCCGCTGGGCGCGCCGTTGGTGTTCGCCTGCTCGACCAGCGCGTCCAGGGCGTCGAGCGTCGGTGCGGCGACCGGGGCGCTGTCCTCGCCGCCCTCGCGCAGCAGACCGATCAGCCGGCGCATCTCCGCGAGCCCCTCCACGCTGTTCTCCCGGATCACCTTGAGGGCGCTCCGGGAGGTGTCGGGCTCGTCGATGGAGAGGGCCGCCGTGGAGTGGATCGCGACGGCGGACAGGCGGTTGGCCACCATGTCGTGCAGCTCCCGGGCCATCCGCGCCCGCTCGGCGACCACCGCCTGGACCCGGTCCATCTCGGCGAGCCGCGCGGTCTGGGCGGCGGCCAGCCGGGCGGCCTCGGCGGCGGCGCGGTGGTTGCGCACGCCGGCGCCGGCGATGGCGGGGGTGAAGAGGACCAGCCCCGTGACGATGCCGATGAGCAGCGCCTCGGGCCTGCGGAACCAGACGAGGAAGCCGATCGTGGCCGCGACGGTGATCAGGAGCGTGGCCACCGGGATGCGGCGGGCGGCGGCCGGGGTCCCGTACAGCACGGCCGCGTACATGACGTCCGTGTACATCAGGACGGTCGCCAGATTGCCCCGGGTGAGCTGGTCCGCGATCAGCGCGAGCGTGGCGACGGCCAGCGCCGTGCGCGGTGCCGTGCGGCGCAGCAGCTCCATCGAGGCCAGCACGGTCAGCGGTACGAGGGCGGCCCAGGGGGCGGGGAAGAGGACCCCGCCCTGGGTGTGGAGGCCCAGCAGCCACAGGACCAGGCCCCCGAACAGCCCGGAGACGGCGAGGGTCACGTCGTCGCGGTGGGGACGGATCGAGGTGAGCACCTCTCCATCCAACACGCACCGCCGCCGCCGGGCCTCCCTTCGCGGACCGATGTGCGACTACATCGAAGGATGCAGTCCCCTTTCGTCATCGCCGACGACGATTTCGGCCCCGGCGGGCGGCAGGCTGAAGGAGAACGGGAGGAGAAGGACCGTGATCGTCACACTGATCGTGCTCTGCGAGGTCGGCTTCTGGGTGCTGCTCGCCGCCGGACTCGCCCTGCGCTACCTCGCCAGGAAGCCGCGACTGGGCGCGGGCGTGCTGCTCTGCGAGCCGCTGCTGGAGGTCGTCCTGCTGGTGGTGACGGCCATCGACTTGAAGAACGGCGCCGAGCCCGACTGGAAGCACGGTCTGGCCGCCGTCTACATCGGCTTCACCGTGGGGCTGGGCCACTCCACCATCAAGTGGGTGGACGCCCGGGTCGCCCACCGCTGGTTCGGCGGCCCGCCACCGGTGAAGCCGCCGAGGTACGGCATGGCCCGCGCCGCCCACGAGTGGCGCCTGGCCGCCCGCTGGGCCCTCGCCGGGGTGACCGCGCTGGCGCTGCTCCAGGCGGCGGCCTGGTACGTCGGCGGCGACGGGGACATCAGCTCACTACGGATGTGGCAGCAGAAGATGGTCTGGGTGATCGGCATCAACGTGGCCATCGCCGCGTACTACACGGTGTTCGCGAAGCAGGCCCCTGAGGGCCACGCGGAGCGGGCCGTCGAGCGGGAGCCGGCCGAGAAGTAGGACAGGCCCCCGCCGGCTCGGTGTCAGCGCTCGCCGCCCGGCACCCACAGCACGTCCCCGACCTCCTTGTTCGCGCTCCGCGCCAGGATGAACAGGAGGTCGGAGAGGCGGTTGAGGTAGGTGGCGGTCAGGGCGTTCATCGACTCCCCGTGCACCTCCAGCGCCGCCCAGGTGGACCGCTCGGCGCGCCGGACCACCGTGCACGCCTGGTGGAGCAGGGCGGCGCCCGGCGTACCCCCGGGAAGGATGAAGCTGCGGAGCTTCTCCAGCTCCTCCAGGAAGTGGTCGCAGTCCGCCTCCAGCTTGTCGACGTAGGACTGCTCGACCCGCAGCGGCGGGTACTTGGGGTCCTCGACCACGGGGGTGGACAGGTCGGCGCCCACGTCGAAGAGGTCGTTCTGGACCCGTACGAGGACCTTCACCACCTCCTCGGACAGCTGCCCCAGGGCGACGGCGGTGCCGATCACCGCGTTGGCCTCGTTGGCGTCCGCGTACGCCGCGATCCGCAGATCGGTCTTGGCGGTGCGGCTCATGTCGCCGAGGGCCGTGGTGCCCCGGTCGCCGGTCCGGGTGTAGATGCGCGTCAGATTGACCATGGGGTCAGCCTAGTTATGCTCCGGCCCGCCGGAAGACCCGTGTGCCCACGGTCACGGCCAGCAGGGCGAAGCCCGCGGTGACCAGGACCCCGTACAGCATGTGCGCGGTGGCGTACGAGCCCGTGTAGGCGTCCCGTACCGCGTCCACCGCATAGCGGAACGGGGTGAGGTGCGAGAGCACGTCCAGCCAGCCGGGGCCCAGGGTGATGGGGAGCATCAGACCGGAGAGCAGCATGGCCGGCATCGCCACCGCGTTGATCACCGGCCCGAACTCCTGCGGGGTGGTGACCCGCATGGCCAGGGCGTACGAGAGCGAGGCCAGCGAGAGCGCCAGCACACCGGTGAAGGCGAAGCCGATGAGGATGCCGGCCAGCGGCGCGCGCAACCCCATGAGCAGTGCGGCGAGGACCAGCAGGACGGCCTGGAAGGTGAACAGCAGGGCGTCGCGCAGGACGCGTCCCAGCAGCAGGGCGAGCCGGCTGACCGGGGTCACCCGCATACGTTCCACCACGCCCGTCGACTTCTCCATGATGATGGCGAAACCGGCGAAGGAGGCCCCGAAGAGGGTGAGTTGGAGGAGCAGCCCGGGGACGAGGACCTGCCAGGAGTCGGCGGACGAGCCGAGCGGCAGGCCTTGGAGCAGCGGGCCGAAGAAGACCAGGTAGAGCAGCGGCATCAGCAGACCGAAGAGGATCTGGAACCGGGAGCGCAGGGTCTGCCGGGCGTAGCGCCCGAAGATGATCGCGGTGTCGTGGAAGAGCACGGAGGCGGTCCTATACGGCTACGGGGGCGGTGTCGGCAGGGGTGACGGGGCGGCCGGTGGCGGCCAGGAACGCGTCCTGAAGGGAGGCGTCGGGGGAGCCGGCGTACCGGGTCTTGAGTTCGGCGGGGGTCCCCTCGGCGACCACCGTGCCGCCGTCGATCAGGATCAGCCGGTCCGCCAGCGCGTCGGCCTCGTCGAGGTAGTGGGTGGTCAGGACGACGGTGGTGCCGTTCTCGTCGCGCAGCCCGCGCACCAGCTCCCACAGGTCGGCGCGGTTGCCGGGGTCCAGGCCCGTGGTGGGCTCGTCCAGGAAGAGGACGGCCGGGCGGTGGGTGAGGCCCATGGCGATGTCGAGCCGTCGCCGCTGCCCGCCGGACAGGCTCACCGCCTTCCGGTCGAGCAGCCCCTCCAGCCCGAGCGCGGCGGCCAGCTCGCCGGCGCGCGCGGCTGCCTCAGCGCGGCCCAGCCGGTAGAGGCGGCCCTGGGTGACGAGCTCCTCCCGGGCCGTCAGGTACGGGTCGACGCCGCCGGACTGGGCGACGTATCCGCAGGCCGCGCGGACGCCCGCGGGGTCGGCCAGCAGGTCGTGCCCGGCCACGGTGGCCGCGCCGCCGGTCGGGGCGAGCAGGGTGGTCAGCATGCGCAGGGTGGTGGTCTTGCCCGCGCCGTTGGGGCCGAGGAGGCCGACGATCTCTCCCGCGCGGATGGTCAGGTCGACGGAACGGACGGCTTCCACCGGGCCGTTCGGGGTCTCGAAGGTCCGGGAGAGCCCGGCCGTGCTGATGACGCTCATGGACCCACAAAAACAGAGTCACCCCAAAATTGCAATGACACCAAAAATGCTGCGTCCCCATGAATCCCTTGTGAGCCCTACGATGGGGGCATGGCTGAGGGACTCAGGGAACGTAAGAAGCGCCAGGCCAAGCAGCACATCTCGGACCTGGCGACCGGGCTGTTCCTCGAGCACGGCTTCGTGACGGTGACCGTCGCCGAGATCGCCGAACTGGCCGACGTCTCCGTCAATACCGTCTACAACTACTTCCCGGCCAAGGAGGACCTCTTCCTCGACCGGATGAAGGGCGTCACCCAGCGCGTCGCCCGCTACGTCCGCGCCCGCGACAAGGGGGAGTCCGCCGCCGAGGCGGTCCTGCGCGAGGTGCGCGCCGCCGTCGTCGGGGTCTCCCCGGAGTTCGGGCTGATGGACGGCTTCGCCGACTTCATGCGGGTCATCGAGGAGGCCCCCACCCTCAAGGCCCGCCTCTGGTACCTCCAGCAGGAGGTGCTCCAGGCGGTCGTCGAGACCCTGCGCGAGGAGACCGGCGCGGCCGAGGACGATCCGCTGCCGCTCCTCGTCGGCGGCCAGATCGCCTGGATCGAGCACACCCTCGTCGGCTACATCAGCCAGGAGATGATGAAGCGCCGCAAGGCCGCCGACGTCGCCCGCGACGCCCTGGGCGTCCTCGACGAGATCGAGGACCTGCTCGGCGATCAGGTCCTCAACTACGCGCGGCGCGGAGCCGAATGACGTGTCCCGGTGTGATGTCCGTCATTCGAGACGTGACGCGCATCTCTTCATGGCCCCAGCGCCCCCGACGGGTACTAATCTCCGCCGGAGAGCATAAGAAGAGCCGTTGCGAAACACCGCGGACGCGGACAGAGGACAAGGGGTGCCAACGTGGCCAGGAAGCTCGCCGTCATCGGGGCCGGACTCATGGGATCCGGGATCGCGCAGGTCTCCGCCCAGGCGGGCTGGGACGTCGTGCTGCGGGATGTCACCGACGCGGCGCTGACCCGCGGCCTGGACTCCGTCAAGGCCTCGTACGACAAGTTCGTCTCCAAGGGCAAGCTGGAGGCGTCCGACGCCGAGGCCGCCCTCGCCCGCATCACGACCACCACCGACCTCGACGCCGTCGCGGACGTGGACGTCGTCGTGGAGGCGGTCTTCGAGAAGCTGGAGGTCAAGCACGAGATCTTCCGCGCCCTGGACAAGGTCGTCGGGGAGAACACCGTGCTCGCCTCGAACACCTCCGCCATCCCGATCACCAAGATCGCGGCCGTGACGGAGCGTCCGGAGCGCGTCGTCGGCGTGCACTTCTTCTCGCCGGTCCCGATGATGCAGCTCTGCGAACTGGTACGCGGCTACAAGACCAGCGACGAAACCCTCGCCACCGCCCGGGAGTTCGCCGAGTCGGTCGGCAAGACCTGCATCGTCGTCAACCGCGATGTGGCGGGCTTCGTCACCACCCGGCTCATCTCGGCGCTCGTCGTCGAGGCCGCGAAGCTCTACGAGTCGGGCGTCGCCACGGCCGAGGACATCGACACCGCCTGCAAGCTGGGGTTCGGCCACGCCATGGGCCCGCTCGCCACGGCCGACCTGACCGGCGTCGACATCCTGCTCCACGCCACCGGCAACATCTACACCGAGTCGCAGGACGAGAAGTTCGCCGCCCCCGAGCTGATGCGCCGGATGGTCGACGCAGGTGACATCGGGCGCAAGAGCGGGCAGGGCTTCTACACGTACTGAGGGCAGCCGTACCCCCCGGCCCGCCGACCCGCCGCCGTCAGGGCCGGGGGAGCCGGGGAGGCCGGGGAGTGTACCCGGCAGAGTCCGGCCACCGGCGAACCGGCGTCACTCCACCGGGTGAATTCGGTATCGGTTCGCTTACAGACGGCAACTTCCCTGTCGCTGCGGCAGTCAGTTGTGGCAGAGACAGAACAGACAGACGGACCTCGCTACGGCAACAGCAGGGGAGCGCATATGCATATCAGGGGCGACCACGCCGAGCTGGTCGTCGGGGGCCGCCTCGACGTCCGAAGCGCGGCGGACGCCCGTACGGTCCTCCACTCGGCCGTCGACGACGGAGCCGGCGACCTGGTGCTGGACCTGACCGAGCTGAATTCCTGGGACGCCACCGGACTCGGCGTCATCATGGGGGCCCACCGCAGAGCCGGCCGGGCCGGACGCCGTCTCGTGCTGCGCGGCGTCCCGCCGCAGATGCAGCGCCTCCTGGTGGCCACCCGGCTGCACCGCATCCTGGCGATCGAGGGCGGGATCGCCGCCGACTCGCTGCCGCGCGTCTGACCCGGGGCGGCGCGGACCCACCGCCGCACGTCCGGACCCGAGGCCACGTGCCCGGACCGGAAGCCACGTGCCCGGACCCACCGCCGCACGTCCGGACCCGAGGCCACGCGTTCGGACCCGAAGCCGCACGTCCGGACCCGAAGCCACGCGGCCGAGCCCAAACGAAAGGCCCGCGGCGGAAGAAGACACGCAATCCTCACCGGAATGTGACGTCCCGGACTGCACGGCACCCCGCCCGTGCGTGGATACTGTGCGGAGGTCTAGGGTTCGGCCGTCTGCCCCATGACACCCACCCGTGGCAGACACCGGACCGGAAGCGACAGCGGGGCGTGTGAGGCCGGAGGGGCAACCGAGCGCGACGCGTCTGGGGGACTTGTTGATGGACCCGACACACCAGGGGCCGGAAGAGTACGGGCAGAACGCCGACGACTCCGACCGCTCCGACGGCCGGCGCCGGCCGTCCCGCGAGTCCACGGCCGCCGATTTCGGCCAGCCGGCCCCGCAGCAGGTCCGGATCGTCCAGCTGACGGTCGGCGACCTCCTGCTCACGGTCAACCCGGTCGACGGCAGCGAGGTCGAGGCCATCCCGCCCGGTTCGGAGCCCGAGCCGCCCGTCCGCCGCACCCCGGCCGAGCGCGCCGAGCACGAGCGCGCCGGCGCCCCGCCCGTCCCCGCGGGCCCGCCCGCGCCCCAGCTCCCCCTGCTGGAACGCCAGGAGGAGCGCGAGCGGCTGGTGGGCCTGCTGGCCCGCGGCCGCAGCGTCCGTCTCACCGGCCAGGCCGGATCCGGCCGCACCGCCCTGCTCGACGCCGTCGCCGCCGACTGCGCCGACCTCGCCCCCGACGGCGTCGTCCGCCTCAGCGGCCACCGCCGCACCGCCGCCGACCTGCTGCACGGCCTCTTCGACGCGGTCCACCGCTCCCCGCTGCACCGACCGGACCCCGAGGAGCTGCTCGCCCTCGTCCGCTCCATCGGCGCCGTCGTCGTCATCGACGACCTGGAGATCGGGGGAGCCGCCCTCGACGAACTCCTGGAAGCCACCCCCGAGTGCGCCTTCCTCTTCGGCACCACGCCCGACCTGGCCGCCCCCGGCGCCGAAGCCCACCTGGAGGAGGTCCTCCTCGCCGGCCTCGGCCGCTCCGCCTCGCTGGAGCTGCTGGAGAAGGTCGTCGAGCGCCCCCTCACCGAGGAGGAGCGGAACTGGGCGGGTGACCTCTGGTTCGAGTCCGAGGGGCTGCCGCTCCGCTTCGTCCAGGCCGGATCGCTGCTGCGCCAGCGCGACCGGCTGAACACCGACCCCGAAGCCTTCGACGAGTACGACTACTTCGAGCCACGCCCCGGCGACGCGCCCCCGGTGCCCGAAGCGCCCACCGCCGAGACCCTGGACGCGCCGCTGCCGAGCCTCGGCGAAGGGGCCGCGCCCGCCGTCCTGCTCGCCTCCCGGCTCAGCGAGGCGGCCCGCGAGACCCTGCGCTTCACCGTCGCACTCGGCGGCGAGGTGCCCCACCAGGCCCATCTGCCGGCCCTCGTGGGCGACACCCACGCGGACGCCGCCGTCGGCGAACTCGCGGGCTGCGGGCTGCTCTCCCCGGCGGGCCCCCGCTACCGGCTCGCCGCCGGCGTCCTCGCCCAGCTGGAGGCCGGCGGGTACGCGGAGAGTGCCGCCGCCCACGCCCGTACGGCCGCCCAGCACTACGCCTGGTGGGTCTCCCACCCCTCGGTCACCCCGCAGCGGGCCGTCGCCGAGGCCGACGCGATCGTCGCCGCGATGGGCCGCCTCGTCCCCGACGGCGAGGCCGGCCAGGCCAGTGCGGCCGTCCTGCTGGCCCGCAGCGCCGCTCCCGCCCTCGCCGCCGGGCTGAGCTGGGGCGCCTGGGAGAAGGCGCTCAGGGCCGGCCAGGAGGCCGCCAGGATCGCCGGTGAGGTCGCCGAAGAGGCGTACTTCCACCACGAGTTGGGTGTCCTCGCGCTCTGCGCCGGCAACCTCGACCGGGCCCGTACGGAGCTGGAGACCTCGATCTCCATGCGCGGCGCGCTCGCCGACAAGTCCGGGGCGGTGGCCGGCCGCCGCGCCCTCGCCCTGGTGGCGGACCGCTCCGGCGGCCTCGTCCCCCCGGTCCGGTCCCAGGTGGGCGACGAGGTGCCCGCCGTACGCCAGGACTTCCTTCCCGGTACGCCGCCCGCGGGCTTTCCGGCCCCGCCGCCGTTCGCCCGGCACGCGGCCGAGGGGGACCCCACCCTCGTCTCACCGGTGCCCGCCGGCCCCCGGGCGCCCCTGCCGAAGCAGGGCGGCGGGCGCGTCATCCTGGGCGGCGCCCGGCGCAACCTGGCCGCCGCGGGCGCGGGCGCCCTGCTGATCGCCGTGCTCGGCACCGTCGTCACCCTCGGCCTCACCGCGAACGACCCCGAGGAGCCCGGCAGCCGCAACGTCACCACCGAGCAGTCGTCCCCCGAGGGCCCCACCGACGACGGGGTCCCCGCCGACGAGCCGGACACCGGGCCCCCGCCGGCCGACGGGGCACCCGTCGGCGAGGAGCCCGCGCCCCCGGTCCCCTCGGAGTCCGCCGAGCCCAGCACCTCCGGCTCGCCCTCCTGGTCCCCCTCGTCGCCGGACGGGAGTGCGCCGGGTACGGACGATCCGTCGAGCGGGCCGAGCAGCAGCACCCCGGGTTCGCCGACCCCGACGGAGAGCTCGCCGGACCCCTCGCAGTCCACGAGCACCGGCCCGAGCGTGACGCCCACCGAGCCGGACCCGGACCCGGACCCCACCACCCCGTCGGAGACGCCGACCGACGATCCCTCGGGCCCGCCGCCGGACACCACCGCCTCCGCCAGCGGCCCCGCCGCGTCGGCCAGTGCCGACGTCAGCGCCGATGCCAGTGCCTCCGCCGGTGCCGCGGCCCCGGTGGAGGCCGACGACCCCACCGAGGCGACGGCCTGACACACGGAAGCCGGGCGCCCCTCGGGAAAGGGGCACCCGGCTCCGGTCGTCCAGCGGTGGCGGTGGCGGTCAGAACAGGCGCAGCTTGTCGTCCTCGATGCCGCGCATCGCGTCGTAGTCGAGCACCACGCAGCCGATGCCCCGGTCGGTCGCGAGCACACGCGCCTGGGGCTTGATCTCCTGGGCCGCGAAGATGCCCTTGACCGGGGCGAGATGCGGGTCGCGGTTGAGCAGCTCCAGATAGCGGGTCAGCTGCTCCACGCCGTCGATGTCGCCGCGCCGCTTCAGCTCCACGGCCACCGTCCGCCCGTCCGCGTCCCGGCAGAGGATGTCCACCGGGCCGATCGCGGTGGGGTACTCACGGCGGATCAGGGTGTGGCCCTCGCCGAGGATCTCGATCCGGTCGGCGAGCAGCTCCTGGAGGTGCGCCTCCACACCGTCCTTGATGAGCCCCGGGTCGACGCCCAGCTCGTAGGAGGAGTCGTGGAGGATTTCCTCCATCGTGATGATCAGTTTTTCGCCCGCCTTGTTCACCACGGTCCAGACACCGGCCTCATCACCGGTGCCCTCCTTCAGGGTGCACGGCGGCGACATCCAGTTGAGCGGTTTGTACGCCCGGTCGTCGGCGTGGATCGAGACGCTGCCGTCCGCCTTCACCAGGATCAGACGGGGGGCGGAGGGCAGGTGGGCTGTGAGCCGGCCCGCGTAGTCGACGGAGCAACGGGCGATGACGAGACGCATGGTCGGCAACGCTACTCGACGACGGGGGCCCGACGCGATTTCCCCATCGGTCAACCCCCGTCACTCGCGCCCCACCAGAGAGCGGCGAAGCGGGCTTGCCCCTCTTTGCGCACCTTCGATCGTGGCCGGTTGTGTTCCCAATCTCCTGGTGCGGCCCCCATCGCACGCTTAACGTGGAAGCAGGAGGTCGCCGCCCGTGCACGCTGCGTCGTCGCCCTTCTTCCCTGCCCGTAAGGCCCCGGTCACTGTCCGGGGTCGCGAGAGGAGAACCCATGTCGCTCGACGTCTCACCGGCTCTGTTGGAACAGGCCGAGCGAGGCGAGGTCGACGAAGCCGACTTCGTCGACTGCGTCCGGACCTCCCTGCCTTTCGCATGGGAGATGATCAGCTCTCTGGTGGCTCAGCTGAAGGTCGACGGCGGTCAGTTCGCCGACAACCAGACGCCGCCGCCGGACGAGCAGGCACGTGGCCAGCTGCTGCGTGCGCTCGCGAGTGATGCGATCCGCGGTGCGCTCCAGCGTCACTTCGGGGTGCGTATCGCCTTCCAGAACTGCCACCGCGTGGCGGTGTTCCCGCTGGACGCCTCGGTCGACGACCGACTGGCCAAGTTCACTTCGGTGAGGGGCCAGTTGCTCAACCAGTCGCCCGAACTACGGGACTGCTGAACGCCTCTGCTGCCGCTTCGGGCCGCGGGAGGTGCAACTGGCTCCGGGGCGGCAGCTCCCGCACCACCGCACCACGTTCCACGCGAGGCCGACTCCGCCCGCACGGCCGCCGGTCAGGTGAGCAGCGGCAGTACGTCGGCGCCCAGGCGCCGCACGTTCTCCTCGGTCGCCGCGAGGTCGCCCGACCCCTCCACCAGGAGCGCGAAGCGGGTGATGCCGGTCCGCTCGGCCGTGGCCGCGAGCCGGTCGGCGGCCAGCTCCGGCGGGCCCACCGGGTGCAGCCCGCACAGCATTTCCGTGTACGCGACGGGGTCCCGCATCACGCGGTGGCGGTCGTCGACCGTGACATGGGCGTCCAGCCCCTGGCGCAGCCAGCCGGGCGCCGCCTTGACCAGCGCCTCCGCGGCGTCCCCGGTCCCGTCCGCGATCTGGGCCACCCCCGCGGACACATGTGCGGCCCCCTCGACCACCTCCGGCGGATGGCCGGCCTCCCGGGCCGCCGTACGCCACAGGGCAACCATCTCCGCCTTCTCCGCGTCCCCGCAGTGCATGCCCAGCAGCATCGGCAGCGCCCGGCCCGCCGCCAGCCGCACCGTCCTCGGCGAGGTGCACGCCACGATCACCTCGGGCCCCGACGAGCCGGCCGGCCCCTTCGCCGCCCCCTCCAGCAGCTCGTCCGCGCGCGGTACCACCGCCACCTCGCGGAAGCCGAACCGCTCCCCGCGCCCCGCGACGCGCGGCTCCCGCAGCCAGTCGAGCAGCAGCTCCAGCGCCTCGGGGAAGCCGTTCTCGTAGGCGTCGAGACCGCCGCCGAAGACCTCCAGGTCCACCCAGGGCCCGCCCCGGCCCACCCCGAGCGAGAACCGTCCGCCGCTGGTCAGGTGGAGCAGCGCGGCCTGCTCACCGAGGGCGACGGGGTGGTGGTTGGGCAGGACGCTGACGGCGGTGCCGACCCGGATCCTGCGCGTGCGGCCGAGCAGCAGCGCGGCCAGCGTGGTGGCGGACGGGCAGACCCCGTACGGCACGAAGTGGTGCTCGGCCAGCCAGACCGAGTCGAGTCCGGCCTCCTCCGCGGCCTCGGCGGACCGGACGGCCCGGTGCAGGGCCTCGCCCGGCCCCTGGCCCGGGAACTGAGCTGCCAGAACGAATGTTCCGATGCGCATCGCGTGTTGCCTCCTTGCGGCCGACGCGTGTCTTCACCACTGGCAACAACGTCTGACACGTGCCAAAGGCACGGTCCGGGGCCAAGTTGTTGCGATTTTCCGCTAACTCACCCCCGTGCCCGATCGTGCCGGATCGTGCCGCTCCGCCCCACCCGGCGTCGGCCCACGGCGGCAGGCTCTAGGCTTGGTTCCCACCGTGCCCGAGCCGCCCCCGTGAGGTGTCCTGTGTCCCCGCGCCGCAACCGCCCCCGTGGCGGCGAGAGTCCCGTCGAACACCCCGGCACGGCGCTGGGACGGTACGGCGGGGGAGGGGCCACCGAGAGCTGGCAGGGCGAGGAGTGGTCGGTGCGCCCGGTGAGCGGTGCGAGCGCCCAGGGCAAGCGGTACCGCTGCCCCGGCTGCGACCAGGAGATCCCCTCCGGCGTCCCGCACCTCGTCGCCTGGCCCGAGTTCGGCGGCATCGAGGACCGCAGGCACTGGCACAAGGCCTGCTGGAACGCGAAGGACCGCCGCACCACACGGGTGCAGCGGTCCCGGAACGCGCCGCGCTACTGAGAGCCGTACGTCCCCTCAGACGTCGCGCCGGTCCAGCGCCAGGTAGGCGCCGCCCATGGCCACGGCCGCGACGCCCAGCACCAGCAGCACCGGCTCCCAGCCGGACGGGCCGGTCTGGGTGACCGTCGAGCCGTACAGCGCGCCGAGCTGGTTGGGGATCGAGTACTCGAACAGGAAGCGCTGGAGGGCGCGCAGGCTGTCGGAGAACATGAACAGCGCGAGGACCAGCGGCAGCAGCACCACGGCGATCATGACCGTGATGGCGCCCGCCGAGTGCCGGATGATCGCGCCGACCGCCAGGGAGACCAGGCCCAGGGCCGCGATGTAGAGCCCGACGCCCACGGTGGCGCGCAGCCACACGGAGCCGGAGTCGTCGACGCCGCCGCTCAGGATCGCCGTCTGGACCACCGCGACGACCGTGGCCGTCACGGTGGTGATGACGAAGGAGAGCAGGAAGAAGACGATCGCCTTCGCCGTCAGCACCCGGGCCCGGCTCGGGCAGGCCGTCAGGGTCGTACGGATCATGCCGGTGCTGTACTCGGAGCCGATGGTCAGCACCCCGAGGGTGATCACGCAGATCGAGCCCAGCAGCACCCCGAAGAAGCCGAGGCCCACGACCGGTTCGCCGGCCAGATCGGTGTCGGCGGCGGCGACGAGCAGCGCGGACATCAGCCCGATCGCCACCATCAGCACGACCATCACGCCGAGGGTCCACAGCGTGGAGCGGACGGAACGGATCTTCGTCCACTCCGACGCGACCGCGTCACCGAGCGTGGCGCGGCGGATCGGGATGGGCGACTCGTAGGACCCCAGCAGGCCGTGCGACGGCTCCGGCCGCGGGTGCTCGTGGGCCTGCGGGGCGGCCGGCGTCGTCATCGGGGGTCCTCGCTGGTCTGCTCCCCGGCCGGGGAGGCGGGGGAGGGCTCGGGGGCGGGCGCGGCGGGCGCGGTGGCCGGGCCCGGTGCCGGTGCCGGTGCGGTGGCCGGGCCGGGAGTCGCGTACGGGTTCTGTCCGGGGGGCGGCGGGGCGTACCAGCTCTGCTGCGGGACCTCCACCGGCTGGGGCGGCCCGTGGCCGGGGCCCGCCCCGTAACCGCCCTGAGCCTCCCCGTACGCCCCCGGCGGGGGCTCCAGGAGCCCGGCCTTGGCGTCGTCGGTCGAGCGGTAGTCCACGACGCCCTGCGTCATCCGCATGTACGCCTCCTCCAGCGAGGCCCGGTGCGGCGACAGCTCCCAGAGCCGTACGTCGGCCCCGTGGGCCAGGTCGCTGATCCTCGGCAGCGCGAGGCCGGTGACGCGCAGGGCGCCGTCCGGCTCGGACATCACGCTGCCGCCCGCCTCGATCAGCGAGGACGTCAGCTTCTCCCGCTCCTCGGAGGCGTCCTGGGGGACCCGGACCCGGGCGAAGTCGGCGGAGTTCGCCGAGATGAAGTCGGTGACGCTCATGTCGGAGAGCAGCCGGCCGCGCCCGATCACGATCAGATGGTCGGCGGTGAGGGCCATCTCGCTCATCAGATGGCTGGAGACGAAGACCGTGCGCCCCTCGGCCGCCAGCGTCTTCATCAGGTTGCGGACCCAGTGGATGCCCTCGGGGTCCAGGCCGTTGACCGGCTCGTCGAAGAGCAGCACCTGCGGGTCGCCGAGCAGCGCCGCGGCGATCCCGAGCCGCTGCCCCATGCCGAGCGAGAAGCCGCTGGAGCGCCGCTTGGCGACGTCCTGGAGTCCGACGACCCCCAGCACCTCGTCCACCCGCCGGGCCGGGATGCCGGCCAGCTGGGCCAGCGAGAGCAGGTGGGTGCGGGCGGTCCGCCCGCCGTGCACGGCCTTGGCGTCCAGCAGCGCACCCACCTGGCGCGGGGCGTTCGGCAGGCTCCGGTAGGGGTGCCCGCCGATGGTGACGTGGCCCGCGGTCGGCCGGTCCAGACCGAGGATCATGCGCATGGTCGTGGACTTGCCCGACCCGTTGGGACCGAGGAAGCCGGTGACGGCCCCCGGCCGCACCTGGAAGGAAAGGTCGTCCACGGCCGTCTTCGCGCCGTAGCGCTTGGTCAGGCCGACTGCCTCGATCATTCTCCAGCCCCATCGACTCACTCTGTCGTTCGGGGTCGGGCCGCCTGGCCGCACACCCCCGTAAGAGTTAGGAGGATAACCAGGCCTTCACGGTTCCGGCCAAGTTCCGCACAGCCTGCGAGCGGGCCGTCACACGGACCGGCGCTCGCCTCCCGGCGTCCTTCACGCGTCCCGGTTCTTCAGGACCAGGTACCCCCCGAGCACCGCCGCCGCCACCCAGGCGGCCATGATCCCGAGCCCGGCCCAGGGGCCGTACGGCCCCGGATCGCTGTTCAGGGCCCCCGGCACGACCTGCATGATCTTCGACCCGGCCTGGTCGGGGAAGTACCGGGCGACGTCCTTGGCGTAGGGCACCGAGATCAGGATCTGCGAGATCAGGAAGAAGAACGGCATCAGGATGCCGAGCGACAGCATGGAGCTGCGCAGCATCGCCGCGACGCCCATGGAGAAGATCGCGATCAGCCCCATGTAGAGACCGGCGCCGACCACCGCGCGCAGCACGTTCTCCTCGCCGAGGTCCGTGCCCCGGTCGCCCAGCAGCGCCTGGCCGAGGAAGAACGAGACGAAGCTCGTGAGCAGGCCGACCACCAGGGCCAGTACCCCGGCCACGGTGATCTTGCTGAGGAGGAGCGTCCCGCGCTGCGGCACAGCCGCCAGCGAGGTGCGGATCATGCCGGAGCTGTACTCCGTACCGACCACGAGCACCCCGAACACGACCATGGCGAGCTGGCCGAGAACCGTCCCGGAGAAGCTGACGAGCGTCGGGTCGAAGGTGACCTGCTCGGCCTCGGAGAGGTCGTTGAACGTGGCGTTCAGCAGGGCGCACAGGGCCGCACCCATGGCGACCGTGACGCCGAACGCGCAGATGAGCGTCCAGGTGGTGGAGGAGACCGTACGGATCTTGGTCCACTCGGAGTTGAGGACTGCGGGTACCGAAGCCATCGTCAGGCCCCCTTGTTCTCGGTGCCGGTGGTGCCTTCGGTGGGCTGGGGGGCGCCGGCCGGCTGGTTCCAGCCCTCGCCCCAGGCAGCCCCCGCCGTGGGTGGAGGCTGCACCCCGCTCGGTCCGGAGTGGGCGTGGTACTCCACGGAGCCGGCGGTCATCTGCATGAACGCTTCTTCCAGAGAGGCCCGCTGCGAGCTGAGTTCGTGCAGCACCACCTGGTGCCGGGCCGCCAGTTCGCCGAGCTCCTCGGAGGTGGCGCCGTCGATCTCCAGGGCGCCGCCGGCCGCCTCCACGGCGGTGAAGCCCTCCTGGTGCAGCACGTCCCGCAGCCGCTCCTGCTGCGGTGAGCGCAGCCGTACGTAACTGCGGGAGTTCTCGTGGATGAAGTCCGCCATCGAGGTGTCGGCGAGCAGCTTGCCCTGGCCGATCACGATCAAGTGGTCCGCGGTCAGCGCCATTTCGCTCATCAGGTGCGAGGAGACGAAAATGGTCCGCCCTTCGGAGGCGAGCGCCTTCATCAGGTTGCGGATCCAGTGGATGCCCTCGGGGTCCAGGCCGTTGACCGGTTCGTCGAACATCAGGATCTCGGGGTCGCCCAGCAGGGCGGAGGCGATACCGAGGCGCTGGCCCATGCCGAGGGAGAAGCCCTTGGACTTCTTCTTCGCGACCGCGCTCAGACCGACGGTGTCGAGCACCTCGTCGACCCGGCCGCGCGGGATGCGGTTGCTCTGCGCCAGACAGAGCAGGTTGTTGTACGCGCTGCGGCCGCCGTGCATCGACTTGGCGTCGAGCAGTGCCCCGATGTACTTCAGCGGCTCCTGCAACTCGTGGTAGGGCTTGCCGTCGATGCGCACCGTACCGCTGGTCGGGTTGTCCAGATCGAGCATCATGCGCATGGTGGTGGATTTACCTGCCCCGTTGGGGCCCAGGAAGCCGGTGACCATGCCTGGTCTGACCTGGCACGTCAAATGGTCCACGGCGACTTTGCTGCCGAATCGTTTGGTCAGTCCTTCGAGCTCGATCATGCCGACACGCTAGAACGCTCGCGCGCCCGGCGCCACCACAAAGGGGGAACCGGGCGCGCGGAAGGAACCGTTCCGGGGCAGGTCAGCGGGTCTGCTGGGCCGGAACACCGCGCTGGGCGGGCTCGTCGTCCACCGGGGAGCCGGCGGCGGCGACCGCGGCACCGGTCAGCGTGGCCAGCATCTCGCGGACGTTGGTCAGCTGCGCGTTGATCGAGTCGCGGCGGTTGGTGAGCGCCGCCAGCTCGCGCTCCGACTCGCTGCGGATCCGGTCGGCCTTGGCGTTGGCGTCGGCCACGATGTCCTCGGCCTGGCGCTGCGCGGTCTCCACCGTCTGACGGGCCCGGCGCTCGGCGTCCGTGCGGAGCTTCTCGGCCTCCAGGCGGAGCTGCTCGGCGCGGTGCTCGATCTCGGCGAGGCGCTTCTCGGCCTTGGCCTGACGGGACGCGAGGTCGCGCTCCGACTGCTCGCGCCGCTTGGCGAGGTTCGTCTCGAAGTCGGCGGCGGCCTGCGCGGCCTTGGCGCGGGTCTCCTCGAAGAGGGCGTCCGCCTCCTCGCGCTTCTGCTGGGCGTCCTTCTGGGCGTCGGTGCGGAGCGTGTTCGCCTCGCCCTGGGCCTTCTCGACGATGCGGACGCCCTCGTCCTCGGCCTTCGACTTGCGCTCGGCGGCGAAGGACTCCGCGTCGTTGCGCACCTGCTGGGCGGCCGACTCGGCCAGCTCGCGGTGCTGCTCGGCAGCGCGGCGGGCCTCCTCACGCAGGTCCTTGGCCTCCTCCTCGGCGAGGCGGAGGATCTTCTCGACACGTGCACCGAGCCCGGCGTACGACGGCTCGGCGTCGTTCACCTGGGCCTGGGCGTTCTGCGTTTCGAGGTGCAGTTCCTCGATGCGCTTTTCCAGAGACGTGATGCGGGCCAGAGCACTGTCACGGTCGGCGACGAGCTTGGTAATGCGGTCGTCCACCTGACCGCGGTCGTAACCACGTCGCACGAGCTCGAAGCCGAAGGGGGAGGAAGGGTCACTCATGGGGTTCCTGTCGAATGAGACCGGTGAGGTGATAGGGGAATCCTAGGGGCCTTTGCGGCGTGTCAGCGTGCAGATGCCGGTTTGATCTGGAGAATGACACCCCTTTTGAGTGGCTGACCTCCGGAGCGCTTGCCACTCGGAGGGTTGAATGTCCATGACGAAGCACACGCCCCCGTGCGCCTGCTTCCCCCGGACGTCCCGATGTTGTCCCCCGTACTTCCCCCGTACGTCTTCCGCGTCCTCCCCCGTGCGACCGCTACCTCTCCGAGGACTTGCCCCCCGATCGCGTGCCCGCCGCCGCGGGAGCCTTGCCGCCGGATGATCCGCCCGCCGGTTTCCCGCCCCCGGCCGGAGTCTCGAACGACTCCAACGCCTCCAGCACGTCCTGGACACGGGAGATCTCCGTATTGATGTCCTTGCGCCTGCGCACCAGGACATCCAGCTCGCGCTTGCCCTCGGCGACCGTCTTCTCGGCCTCGGCCGCCGCCTCGGACCGCAGCTTCTCCGCCTCGCGGATCAGCTCGGCCTTCTTGGTCTCGGCCTCCTTCAGCAGCGACTCGGCCCGCTTCACCGCGGCGATCCGGACCTTGCTCGCCTCCGAATTGGCCTCGGCCATCAGCTCCTTGGCCTTCGCCTCGGCCTCGTCGCGCTGCTCGGTCGCCGCCTTCATCAGGTTGTCGACGCGCTCGCCGGCGGTCTTCATCTGCTCGGACGTCTCCCGGCGGGCCCGCTCGTGCAGCTCCTCGATCTCGCTCTCCAGCCGGGTCCGCAGCTCCTGCGCCCGTTCCCGGATCTGGGTCGCGTCGCGCCGGGCGCCGACCAGCAGCTCGTCGGCGTCCGTACGGGCGCGCTCCACCAGGGTGTTGCCCTCGACGGTGGCCTCGGAGGCGATCCGCTCGGCCTCCTTGCGGGCCGCGCCGACCATCGTGTCGGCCTGGGTCTCGGCCTCGGTGGCCGTACGCAGCGCCTCCTCGCGGGCCTTGTTGATGAGCTGGTCCGCCTGCTCCGCCGCGTCCGCCCGGCGCTTGGACGCGGCCTCGCGGGCCTCGTCCAGCACCCGGTCCGCCTCCTGGCGGGCCTGGGAGCGCAGCTCCTCGGAGGCCGACTCCGCCTCGGTGCGCAGCCGTTCGGCCTCCTCGCGGGTGCGGGCGGCGTGCTCCTGCGCGGAGCCGAGCCGCTCGGCGGCCTCGGCGCGCAGCCGCTCCGCCTCCTCGCCCGCCTCGGCCAGCATCCGGTCGGCCTGCTCGGTGGCCTCCTTGCGGCGCCGGTTGGCCTCCGTGGTGGCCTCGACGACCAACTGCTCGGACGCCTGGGCCGCCTCGTTGCGGACGCGCTCGCTCTCGGTCGTCGACTCGGCCATGAGCCGGTCCGACTGGGCCGCCGCCTCCGAACGGATCCGGTTGGCGTCCTGCCGGGCCTCGGCACGGGCCTTCGCCGCGTCCTGCTCCGCCGAGGCGAGGGCGTCGGACGCCTCCGTACGGACCCGCTGGCTGTACTCCGAGGTGTCCGCGCGCAGCCGCTCCGACTCGGTGATCGCCTCGGAGACCGTCCGCTCGGCCAGCGCCTTGGCGGCCTCGGTCTCCTCGTGGGCCTCCTGCCGGACCCGGGCCGCGTCCTCGGAGGCCCGCTCCCGCTCGGCGTGCGCGTCGGCGCGGACCCGGTCCGCCTCCTCCTGCGCCTCGGTACGGGTGCGCTCCGCGACGTGCTCCGCGGTCGAGCGCAGCCCGGCGATCTCCTCCTCGGCCTGCTCCTGGAGGCCGGCGACGGAGTCCCGCACCTGCTGGGCGGTCTGCTCGGCCGCCGCGACCAGCTCGGCCGCCCGCGCGTCCGCCTCCTCGACCAGCCGCTGCGCCTCGGCCTGCGCCTCCTCCACCCGCTTGCGGGCGGAGGCCAGCAGCTCCTCGCTCTGCTCGCGGGCCCGCTCGCGCTCCTGCCCCGCCTCCGTACGGGCCGCGCCGAGGATCTCCTCGGCCTCCCGGCGACGGCGTGAGGCCTCCTCCTGGGCGGCGCCCAGCGCCTCGGCCGCCTCGGCGCCGACCCGCTCGGCGGCGGCCGCCGCCTCGGCCCGCACCCGGTCGGCGCTCTCCTTGGCCTCGGTCCTGAGCCGCTCGGCCTCGGCTGCCGCCTCCGTACGCAGCCGTACGGCGACGGTCTCGCCCTCGGCACGGGACTGCGAGGCGTCCGCGGCGGCCTCGTCGCGCAGCCGCTCCGCCTCCGCCTCGGCCTGCTCGGTGAGGACGCGCAGCCGCTCGGTGGACTCGGCGCGCTGCCGCTCGGCCTCCTCGTTGGTCTCGCGGCGGATCCGCTCCGCCTCGGTACGCGCCTCGCCCAGCGCCTCCTCGGCGGCGGCGAGCCGGGTCTCGGCCTCGCCGTGCAGCCGGGCCAGCTCCTCCTCCGCCTCGGCCTGCCGGGCGGCGACCGCGCGCGCGGTCTCCTCACGCAGCTCGGCCGCGGCCCGCGCGGCAGAGCGGAAGAGCACACG
>NZ_JBEYKR010000019.1:0-68354 GCF_040703535.1 Streptomyces sp. NPDC007346 | reverse complement strand
GTCCAAGGCCATTGTCGGGCAAACCATGAGCACCGATGACGGTTCCAGCATGGCACAGGCCAAGGTGCATAACGAAGTGCGCCTGGACCCCGGCCGCGTCCTGAGGGTCACCGCGGGGCCGGGCGGGCGGGGACGAGGCGTTCGCCGCCCAGTTCCACGGCCGCGCAGCGCCAGCGCTGGTCGGGGCCCTGCTCCAGGCGGAAGGCCATGGCGCGGACCCGGTCGCCCGCCGTGATGCTGGCGAACGCCTCGACCACCCCGGTGGCGGGCTGGGCGCCGTGGCAGTGGCGCAGGACCGGGCGGCTGCCCCGGGTGGCCCCGAGCGGGGTGCTGGGGGCCAGTTCGGCAAGCTGGTCGTAGGCGTCGCCGATGGTGTGGCCGAGCATCCAGTGGACCGGGCGCTGGCCGCTGAGGACCGCGAGCAGCCGTTCGGCGAACCACTGGTGGGGCCGCGGCGGGCGGTGCGGCCGGAGCCGCCGGGACCGCTGGGGAGGTACGGCCTCGGGCCGGCGCTGGTCGCGTCGGCCGCCGGGCCTCGTGCTGTTCATGCTCATGTCCATCGCCCCCGTGAACCGGGCCCGGTGAATACCGGGCGGTAACTTGTGCTGGGGATCTTCTACGGGGACGGCCGGCAACACCGCAAGGGGCTCCCGTGCCCGGTCAGGGGCTCGGCAGGATTCACCTGTCCGGGGCGCGGGCCTTGTGCCGCAAGGGCCGGCGCGGGGGTGACGGGGCGCCCGGCGTGGACGGGAGCCCCCGTCGCCGAAACCCGAAAGGGGGCGGTCCCCACGTATCCTGAAGGCGTCTTCCGACTACGAAAGCGGCCTGCCATGCGCGTGTACGTCCCCCTGACCCTCTCCGGTCTCGCAGCGGCACACGCGGCCGGCGAGCTCGGCCCGGGGCCGCTGACGGCGTACGCGGTGACCCCCGGGCTGCGCGAGTGGTACGTCTCCGACGACATCGAGGAGCTGGAGTACGCGGCGCTCAACCGGGCCGCCGCCGCCTCGCTCCGCCTGATCGCCGGGGACCCGGACGAGGCCCGGCGGCGGGTCGTCGTCGCCCTCGACGTGCCGGACGGCGCCGCGACCGCCGACCCCGACCACGGGCTGAGCGCGGCCTCGCTCGGCGAGGTGCGCGTCGCCACCGCCCTGCCGCTGGCCAAGGCGGCCGCGGTGCACGTGGACGCCGACGAGGCCGGGAAGGACGTGGCGGCCGCCGCGGCGGCCCTGGGGGCGGCCGACCTCGGGGACGAGGACGCCCAGTTCACGGTGGACGGCGCGGAGGACCACGAGCTGCTCTGGTTCGGCGTCCAGGAGATCCCGCAGCTCATCGGCTAGAGGCCCAGGTCAGGGGCGGCCCGACGGCCGGCGCTTCTGCGTTGTCGGACCCGGCAGGTAACTTCTCCCTATGACACCCGGGAAGACACGCACGCACCTGGTCTGGGACTGGAACGGCACGCTGCTCGACGACATCCACGCCGTCATCCACGCGACGAACGCCGCGTTCGCCGAGGTCGAGCTGGCGCCGCTCACGCTGGAGCAGTACCGGGAGATGTACTGCGTGCCCATACCCCGCTTCTACGAGCGGCTCCTGGGCCGGCTGCCCACGGAGGCCGAGTGGGAGCGCATGGACGGCATCTTCCACCGGTACTACGCGGAGCGCCGGGTCGCCTGCGGGCTCACCGCCGGGGCGGAGGACCTGCTGGCGCGGTGGAAGCTGGCCGGGCACAGCCAGTCGCTGCTGAGCATGTACGGGCACGAGCACCTCGTGCCGGTGGTGCGCGGGTACGGGATCGAGCCGCACTTCGTCCGCGTCGACGGGCGGACGGGCCCCTCGGGCGGGAGCAAGGCGCTCCACATGGAGCGGCACTTCGAGGCGCTCGCGGCCGTGGGCGGGATATCCCCGGAGAACTCGGTGGTCATCGGGGACGCGGTGGACGACGCGGTGGCCGCGGCGCACGTGGGGGCGCGGGCCGTGCTCTACACCGGGGGGTCGCACAGCCGGAGCAGTCTGCTGGCCGCGGGGGTGCCGGTGGTGGACAGCCTGGGGGAGGCCGTGGCGCTGGCGGAGACGTTCTCGGGATGACGCGGCCGGGAACCACAGGGGGCGATGGAGCCCCCGGGGCCCGCCTCGGAGAAGGCCGGGGCGATGGAGTTCCCGGGGCGCGCCTGGAGGAGGGCCGGGTCGGCGGGGAGGGCTGAGTCGGGCTCTCCCCGCGGGTGCCGTAGCCGCACTGTCCGAAGTGTCTAAGTTCCATGTGTTCTTTTGTACACAAGCGGCTCATGACGGAGCGGGGTGAAGGGGCGATAGCCTGGTGCCGTGATCAGCGCGATACGCCTCGGGGGCAGCGAAGCCCCCGGCTACCGCCCGGAGTGCCACCGCATCCGGGCGATCCGCGATCTCCCGACCCCGGACCGGACGTCACGAACGGCCCAAGTGGTCCCGGGTAACTCTCGAAGCGGCATAGCGTCGACCCGGACCGGAAACCCGGCGTCGTGGCGGTACGTCGCTTTTCTCACCTACGTCACGCAACGGCGCGCGACAGGAGCCAGAGGACATGCAGACCAAGCTGGACGAAGCCAAGGCCGAGCTGCTCGCACGAGCTGCCCAGGTAGCTGACCACAGCCCAGGCGGTGGTGTGGGTGGCCCGGACGGTACTCCCCGGGTGCGGGTCACCGCCGCCGGGGCCGACGCGGACGCCCGTCGGGGTCAGGACGCGGTGCTCGCCTACCTTCAGCGCTACTACCTGCATACGGCTCCCGAGGACCTCGCCGGCCGGGACCCGGTCGATGTCTACGGCGCCGCCGCCTCGCACCTCCGGCTGGCCGAGAACCGCCCGCAGGGCACGGCCAACGTCCGCGTGCACACCCCGACCGTCGAGGAGAACGGCTGGACCTGCAGCCACTCCGTCGTCGAGGTCGTCACCGACGACATGCCGTTCCTGGTGGACTCCGTCACCAACGAGCTGTCCCGGCAGGGGCGCGGCATCCACGTCGTGATCCACCCGCAGGTCACCGTCCGCCGCGATGTCACCGGCAAGCTCATCGAGGTCCTCTCCGGAGGCCCCGGCATCCCGAAGACCTCCAAGGGCCGCAAGGACGCCAAGGCCGAGCTGGAGCACGACGCGCTCGTCGAGTCCTGGATCCACGTCGAGATCGACCGCGAGACCGACCGCGCCGACCTCCAGCAGATCACCGCCGACCTGCGGCGCGTCCTGTCCGACGTACGGGAGACCGTCGAGGAC
Organism: Streptomyces sp. NPDC007346; assembly: GCF_040703535.1. Taxonomy (NCBI): domain Bacteria; kingdom Bacillati; phylum Actinomycetota; class Actinomycetes; order Kitasatosporales; family Streptomycetaceae; genus Streptomyces; species Streptomyces sp. NPDC007346. The sequence goes on along the minus strand of NZ_JBEYKR010000019.1, from coordinate 65,110 downwards.
TGGGGGAAGATGCGCGACGCCGCCCTGCGGATCGCCGACGACCTGCCGGGCGAGCCGCTGGACGACCTGGCCGACGAGGAGGTCGAGGAGGCCCGCGAGCTGCTGCGCTGGCTGGCCGCCGACCACTTCACCTTCCTCGGCTACCGCGAGTACGAGCTCAAGGACAGCGACGCGCTCGCCGCCGTACCCGGCACCGGGCTCGGCATCCTGCGCTCCGACCCGAAGCACAGCGAGGACGAGGACCACCCGGTCAGCCCGTCCTTCGACCGGCTGCCCGCCGACGCCCGCGCCAAGGCCCGGGAGCACAAGCTCCTCGTCCTGACGAAGGCCAACAGCCGGGCCACCGTGCACCGCCCCAGCTACCTCGACTACGTCGGCGTGAAGAAGTTCGACGCCAAGGGCAACGTCGTCGGCGAGCGCCGCTTCCTCGGGCTCTTCTCCTCCGCCGCGTACACCGAGTCCGTGCGCCGGGTGCCCGTCATCCGCCGCAAGGTCGCCGAGGTGGTGGAGGGCGCGGGCTTCTCGTACAACAGCCACGACGGCCGCGACCTGCTCCAGATCCTGGAGACCTACCCGCGCGACGAGCTGTTCCAGACCCCCGTCGACCAGCTCCGCTCCATCGTCACCTCCGTCCTCTACCTCCAGGAGCGCCGCCGGCTGCGGCTCTACCTGCGCCAGGACGAGTACGGGCGCTACTACTCCGCGATCGTCTACCTCCCGCGCGACCGCTACACCACCGGCGTGCGCCTGCGGCTGATCGACATCCTGAAGGAGGAGCTCGGCGGTACCAACGTCGACTTCACCGCCTGGAACACCGAATCGATCCTCTCCCGGCTGCACTTCGTCATCCGGGTCCCGCCGGGCAGCCGGCTGCCGCACCTCACCGACGCCGACGCCGACCGCATCGAGGCCCGCCTCGTCGAGGCCGCCCGCTCCTGGGCCGACGGCTTCGGGGAGGCGCTCAACGCCGAGCTGGGCGAGGAGCGCGCCGCCGAACTCCAGCGCAACTACGGCCACTCCTTCCCCGAGGGCTACAAGGCCGACCACTCGCCGCGCGCCGCCGTGGCCGACCTGGTCCACCTGGAGACCCTCAAGAAGGGGGAGAAGGACTTCGCCCTCAGCCTGTACGAGCCGGTCGACGCGGGCCCCGGCGAGCGCCGCTTCAAGATCTACCGGACCGGCGAGCAGGTCTCCCTCTCCGCCGTCCTCCCGGCCCTCCAGCAGCTCGGCGTCGAGGTCGTCGACGAGCGTCCGTACGAGCTGCGCTGCGCGGACCGTACGCACGCCTGGATCTACGACTTCGGGCTGCGGATGCCGCAGGCCGACGGCCACACCGGCCATCTCGCCGACGACGCCCGCGCCCGTTTCCAGGAGGCGTTCGCCGCCGTCTGGAAGGGCGAGGCGGAGAACGACGGCTTCAACGCGCTGGTCCTCGGCGCCGGGCTGAACTGGCGCCAGGCCGTGGTGCTGCGCGCCTACGCGAAGTACCTGCGCCAGGCCGGTTCGACCTTCAGCCAGGACTACATGGAGTCCACCCTCCGCAACAACGTCCACACTACCCGGCTGCTCGTCTCGCTCTTCGAGGCCCGGATGTCGCCCGAGCGCCAGCGCGCGGGCACGGAGCTCACCGACGGGCTGCTGGAGGAGCTGGACGGGGCCCTGGACCAGGTCGCCTCGCTCGACGAGGACCGGATCCTGCGGTCCTTCCTCACCGTCATCAAGGCGACCCTGCGGACCAACTTCTTCCAGTCGGCGGGCGACGGCACCCCGCACGCGTACGTCTCGATGAAGTTCGACCCGCAGGCCATCCCGGACCTGCCCGCCCCCCGCCCGGCGTACGAGATCTGGGTCTACTCGCCGCGCGTGGAGGGCGTCCACCTGCGCTTCGGCAAGGTCGCCCGCGGCGGTCTGCGCTGGTCGGACCGGCGCGAGGACTTCCGTACGGAGGTGCTCGGCCTGGTCAAGGCGCAGATGGTGAAGAACACCGTCATCGTGCCCGTCGGCGCCAAGGGCGGCTTCGTCGCCAAGCAGCTCCCGGACCCGTCCGTGGACCGGGACGCCTGGCTCGCCGAGGGCATCTCCGCCTACCGCACGTTCATCTCGGCGCTGCTCGACATCACCGACAACATGGTGGTCGGCGAGGTCGTGCCGCCCGCCGACGTCGTCCGCCACGACGAGGACGACACCTACCTCGTCGTCGCCGCCGACAAGGGCACCGCGAGCTTCTCCGACATCGCCAACGAGGTCGCCGTCGCGTACGGCTTCTGGCTCGGCGACGCGTTCGCCTCCGGCGGTTCGGCCGGCTACGACCACAAGGGCATGGGCATCACCGCCCGTGGCGCGTGGGAGTCCGTCAAGCGGCACTTCCGGGAGCTGGGCCACGACACCCAGACCCAGGACTTCACCGTCGTCGGCGTCGGGGACATGTCCGGTGACGTGTTCGGCAACGGGATGCTGCTCTCCGAGCACATCCGCCTGGTCGCCGCCTTCGACCACCGGCACATCTTCATCGACCCGGCCCCGGACGCGGCCACCTCGTACGCCGAGCGCCGCCGCCTCTTCGAGCTGCCCCGCAGCTCCTGGGCCGACTACGACAAGCAGCTGCTCTCGGCGGGCGGCGGCGTCCACCCGCGCAGCGCCAAGTCGATCCCGCTGAACAACCACATCCGCGAGGCGCTCGGCATCGACGCCTCGGTGAGCAAGATGACGCCCGCCGAGCTGATGCAGGCCATCCTCAAGGCCCCCGTCGACCTGGTGTGGAACGGCGGCATCGGCACGTACATCAAGGCCGTCTCCGAGTCGAACGCCGACGTCGGCGACAAGGCCAACGACGCGATCCGCGTCAACGGCGAGGACCTGCGGGCCAAGGTCGTCGGCGAGGGCGGCAACCTCGGCGCCACCCAGCTCGGCCGTATCGAGTTCGCCCGCAACGGCGGCCGGATCGACACCGACGCGATCGACAACAGCGCCGGTGTGGACACCTCCGACCACGAGGTGAACATCAAGATCCTGCTCAACGGGCTGGTCCGGGACGGCGACATGACCGTCAAGCAGCGCAACAAGCTGCTCGCCGACATGACCGAGGAGGTCGGCGCGCTCGTCCTGCGCAACAACTACGCGCAGAACGTCGCCCTCTCCAACGCCAGCGCCCAGGCGCCCTCCCTGCTCCACGCCCAGCAGCGCTTCATGCGGCGGCTGGAGCGCGACGGCGCGCTCGACCGGGCGCTGGAGTTCCTGCCCGCCGACCGGCACATCCGGGAACTGCTCAGCAACGGCAAGGGGCTCAGCCAGCCCGAGCTGGCGGTGCTGATCGCCTACACCAAGATCACGTCGGCGGACGAGCTCATCTCCACCGTCCTCCCCGACGACCCGCACCTCCAGAAGCTCGTGCACGCCTACTTCCCGAGCCAGCTGCGCGAGCGGTTCCCCGAAGCGATCGACGGACACGCGCTGCGCCGCGAGATCATCACGACGGTGCTGGTCAACGACACGGTGAACACCGCCGGTTCGACCTTCCTGCACCGGCTGCGCGAGGAGACCGGGGCGTCGATCGAGGAGATCGTGCGGGCCCAGTTCACGGCCCGCGAGATCTTCGGCCTCTCCTCGGTGTGGGACGCGGTCGAGGCGCTCGACAACAAGGTCGCGGCCGATGTCCAGACCCGGATCCGGCTGCACTCGCGGCGCCTGGTCGAGCGCGGTTCGCGCTGGCTGCTGGGCAACCGGCCGCAGCCCGTCGCCATCGCGGAGACCATCGAGGGGTTCCGGGACGGGGTCGAGCAGGTCTGGAACGAGCTGCCCAAGCTGCTCAAGGGCGCCGACCTGGACTGGCACCACTCGATCCTGGACGAGCTGACCTCGGCCGGTGTCCCGGGCGAGCTGGCGGTCCGGGTCGCCGGGTTCTCCTCCGCCTTCCCGGCGCTGGACATCGTCGCCATCGCGGACCGCACGGGCAAGGACCCGCTGGAGGTCGCCGAGGTGTACTACGACCTCGGGGACCGGCTGCGGATCACCCAGCTGATGGACCGGATCATCGAGCTGCCGCGGGGCGACCGCTGGCAGTCCATGGCCCGCGCCTCCATCCGCGAGGACCTGTACGCGGCCCACGCGGCGCTCACGTCGGACGTGCTGAGCGTGGGCACGGAGACGTCCACGCCGGAGGAGCGGTTCCGGGCGTGGGAGGAGAAGAACGCGGCGATCCTGACCCGGTCGCGCGCCACGCTGGAGGAGATCCAGGGGTCGGAGACCTTCGACCTGGCGAATCTGTCGGTGGCGATGCGGACGATGCGGACGCTGCTGCGTACGCACGCGTAGGGGTTCGTGTACGTCTGAGGGGGCCGGCGCCCGTGGTGGGCGCCGGCCCCCTCGGCGTGGGTCCGTCATCGAGCGGCGGGCGGGCTACCTGCGCTTCGTGAACGCCTCGTACGCCGCCACCACTTCCTTCGCCGGGCCGTCCATCCGCAGCGTGCCCGCCTCCAGCCACAGCGCCCGGTCGCAGGTCTCGGTGATGGACCTGTTGCTGTGGCTGACCAGGAAGACCGTGCCCGCCTCGGTGCGGAGCTCCTGGATGCGCTCCTTGCTGCGGCGCTGGAACGTCGCGTCGCCCGTGGACAGCGCCTCGTCGATCAGGAGGACGTCGTGGCTCCTGGCGGCCGCGATGGAGAACCGGAGCCGGGCGCCCATGCCGGAGGAGTACGTGCGCATCGGCAGTGAGATGAAGTCGCCCTTCTCGTTGATGCCGGAGAAGTCGACGATGTCGTCGTAGCGTTCGCGGACCTGCTCGCGCGTCATGCCCATCGCGAGTCCGCCCAGCACCACGTTGCGCTCGCCGGTCAGGGCGCCCATCAGGGCCGCGTTCACCCCGAGCAGTGATGGCTGTCCCTGGGTGTGGATACGGCCCTGGCTCGGCGGGAGCAGGCCCGCCACGGCCTTGAGCAGGGTCGACTTGCCGGAGCCGTTGGAGCCGAGCAGGCCGATCGCCTCGCCCTTGTACGCGGCGAAGCTGACGCCCTTCACGGCGTGCACCTGGCGTGCGCCGGGGGTACGGCGGCGCGTGGTGAGCCGGCTGAGCGCCGAGGTCGCGCTGCCCCTGCTGGTGCGGGCGCCGTTGACCGTGTACGTGACGTGGACGTCGTCGACGACGACGGTCGGGACGCGGTGGCCGGCCGGCACAGGGTGGTTGCCGGGGGAGTCCTTGAGGTCAGCCACGTCCGTAGGTCTCCTCGGCCTTCCAGAAGTACACGAAGCCCGCCGCACCGCACAGCAGCGCCCAGCCGGCCGCGGCCGCCCACGCCTGCGGCGGCAGCTGCGCCGCGCCGTAGCTGTCGATGAGGGCGTAGCGCATGAGGTTGATGTAGAGCGCCGCCGGGTTGTACTCCAGCGCCACCATGACTGCGTGCGGCACCCGCTCCCCCTGGAGGAGGTGGTCCAGGCTCCACATCACGCCGGACGAGTACATCCAGGTGCGCAGGACGAACGGCATCAGCTGGGCGATGTCGGGGGTCTTCGCCGTCAGCCGGGCCACGGCCATCGACACCCCGGTGTTGAAGAGCGCCTGGAGCGCGAGCGCCGGGATCGCCAGCAGCCAGGACGGCCGCGGGTACTGGCCGAACACCAGCAGGATCAGGGTCAGCGCCCCCAGCGAGAACAGCAGCTGCTGCAATTGCTGGAGCGCCAGCGCCACCGGCAGCGAGGCGCGCGGGAAGTGCAGGGCCCGCACCAGCCCGATGTTGCCGCTGATGGCGCGCGTGCCCGCGGTGATCGAGCTGCTGGTGAAGGTCCAGATGAAGACCCCGGTGACGAGGAACGGAACGAAGTCCTCCACCCCGCGCTTGGTGTCCAGCAGGACGCCGAAGATGAAGTAGTAGACCGCCGCGTTCAGCAGCGGCGTCATGATCTGCCAGACCTGGCCGAGCTTCGCCTGGCTGTACTGGGCCGTCAGCTTGGCCGTCGCGAACGCGGAGATGAAGTGCCGCCGCCACCAGAGCTGCCGGATGTAGGCGGGGAGCGAGGGCCGGGCGCCGCTGACCTTCAGGCCGTGCCGGGCGGCGAGGGCGGCCAGCTCACCGGGGGCGTAGGAGGGGACGGCCGGGGCGGAGGGGCTGACCGGGGCCGGCGGGGCTGCTGTCTGGCTCACCACGAACGATCGCTTTCGACGGAAGCGGGGGCAGGGGGAAGCGGACGGTACGGTCCCGTAGGGACGCCCTCGTTGGGACGGGACCGTATCGTCGTAACGCTGAGAGTAGGACGCTTGTACGTCGCAACGCAACCGTCCCGTCGTGGCGCACTATCATTCGGGCCATGACCACCGAACGGGGAACCCGCCGCCGCGCCCCCGCGGGCGCCGCCGTCCTGCGCGAGGACGTCACCGACGCCATCCGCGCGGCCGTCTTCGAGGAACTGGCCGCGGTGGGGTTCGCCCGGATGTCCATCGAGGGCATCGCGCGGCGCGCCGGGGTCGGCAAGACCGCCGTCTACCGCCGCTGGAAGTCCAAGCTCGCCCTCGTCCTCGACCTGGTCGCGGCCGTCGCCGCGCAGGGGATGCCCGCGCCGGCCACCGGTTCGCTCCACGGGGACGTGCGCGCCGTCCTCGAACTCGCCGCCTACGCCCTGCGCCACCCGGTCGCCTCGCAGGTCATCCCGGACCTGCTGGTGGAGGCGGCCCGCAACCCGGAGATCTCCGAGGCGATCAAGGCCGCCCTCCTCGACCAGCAGCAGGGCGTGGCCGCCGTGGTGGTGCGGGAGGCGGTGGCGCGGGGCGAGCTGCCGGAGGGGAGCGATCCGGACCGGGCGCTCGACCTGATCGTGGGGCCGCTGTACTGGCGCCTGGTCGTGGTCCGGGGCGAGCTGCCCAACGGGTACCTCGACGACCTGGCCGCCTCGGCGGTCGCCGCGCTGCGCAACGGGGGCTGAGGCGGTTGTGCGGGGGCCGAGCCGGTCGTGGCCGCGCCGGTCGGCGGAGGCGGCCGGGAGGCGACTGCGCCCGCGCTGCGCGACGGGCGCTGAGGTGCGTCCCGTAGCCGCTGCGGTGCGTCCCGTAAACGCTGAGGCCGAGCAGCCTCACCGCTCCGGTACGCGCGCCAGCACCTCGCCCGTACGTGGGCTGTACGCCAGCACCGTCGCGTCCTGCGGCAGCTTCTGGAACCGGGTCAGCAGCACCCACCGCACCCCGTACCGCTCGGCGATCCGGTCCCGTTCCTCCTGCCCGGTCGACGCGTCCAGGTAGGCGGCGACCGCCCGGCTCCGCGCGCGCCGCTCCGCCTCCGGGAGCCCCGCGTCCGGCAGCCCGTCCGCGAGGACGTACGACCCGTGCCCGGCCAGGGCGTACATCGCCGGGCGGCTGTCCGTCAGCACCACCTCGCCGGGCGGTACGTGCGCGGTGGCCCAGGTGTACGGCTCCCCGGTCACCGGGGCCCCGCCGGTCTCCGGGTGGCTCGCGGCCCCGGCGGACAACGGGGCCGGCCGGGCGGTGAGCCCGTTGTAGTACGGCCACGACGCCGCCACGGCCACCGCGCACAGCCCGGCCAGCGCCCACCGCCGTACGGTCGGCCGGATCCGGGTCCGCTGCACCACCGCGATCAGCGCGACCACGCCCAGCGCCGCACCCAGCGCGGTCGGGGGATGGACCAGCACGACGAGCCCGAGCAGGGCGCCGATCCCCGCAGCCTCCGCCCACCGGGGCGCCTTCCCCGGTGGTCGCCCGGAGCCGGGTCGGGGGAGCCGGGTGACCGCGTGACCGGTCCACGCCCACAGGTGGAGGGTGACGGCGACGGCGAACGTGCTCGGCGCACTCCACCGCCCCGGGTCCGCCCAGTGGATCAGGGCGAGCGGGACCAGCGCGAGGACCGGCACCCAGCGGTTCGGGGTCAGCAGCCGGGTCAGCCGGCCGACCCCGGTCAGCAGCAGCGCCAGGTTCACGGCGGCGCAGAACGCGAGCACGGACTGCCCGGAGAGCCCGCTGACCCGGGCGGTCAGGCCCTGGAGGAGGGCGTACGGGGAGTAGTGCGCGCTGGCCACGGCGGGCAGGTCCGTCATCGGGAACGCCGGGTGCAGCAGGCTGCTCCGCAGCCGTTCGACGACGGCCGCGTTGAGCCCGGCCTCGCAGCACATCGGCACCCGCCAGGCCGCCGCCGACAGCACCGCCCACAGCAGACCGCCCAGCAGGACGTAGGGCGAGGGCAGCCACCGTGGCGCTACGACGCGCTCGTCGTCATCGGTCGCCGTGGGAGCGGGAGGCGGGGGAGGAGCGTCGGGCGCGGCGGGTGTGGGAGAGGAGAGGGACACACGTCATGGGTTCCGTGCGCGGGCCGTTCCGTCCCGGCCGCCACTCTTCCGGGGGACGTGGGGCGGGCTGTCTCCCGAGGGACGAACGGGGTGGACTGGTCGGTGGAAGGTCTCCCGGGGGCGGAAGCGGCGGGCTGCCTCCCGGGGCAGGTGGGGGCTCTACGGGACGTCCGCCAGCAGCCGGTCCGCCACCCGCCCCGCCGCCCCGCCGTCGTCCAGGTCGCAGTAGTCGCGGCGGAAGCTCTCGTACGCGTCGGCGTGCCGGGCGGCCAGCGTGCCGACGCCGTGCAGCGCCTGTGCCACCTCGTCCGTCGTGACCAGCAGCGGACCGGGTGCCCGGGTCTCGAAGTCCAGGCAGAAGCCGCGCACGGTGTCGCGGTAGTGCTCCAGGTCGTACGTGTGGAAGAGCATCGGGCGGCCCGTCAGCGCGAAGTCGAACACCAGCCCCGCGTAGTCGGTGACCAGGACGTCCGCGATCAGGAGCAGCCCGGCCGCGCCCGGGTGGCCCGAGACGTCGAGTACGCCGGGCCCTTCCGGGACGCCGCCGGTGACCCGGGGGTGCCGGCGCACCAGCACCGTGTGGCCGGGGCCCAGCGAGCGGGCGAGGGCGTGCGGGTCGAGCGCGGGGTCCCAGCGGTACGGGCCGGGGGCCGTGCGGTCGGGGGAGTCGCGGGAGGCGGACGGGGGGTGGGCCAGGTGGTCGCGGTAGGTCGGCGCGTACAGGACGACGCGGTGGCCCTCCGGGAGGCCGAGCGTGCGCCGGACCTCGTCGGCCGCCTTGTCCCGGTCCGGCGGGAAGAGCACGTCGTTGGCGGGCGATCCGGCTTCCAGGACCTCGCCCCCGTACGCCAGTGAGCTGCGCAGCAGCGGGGTGGCGAAGCGGCTGGGGGAGACCAGCACCGACCACTGGGCCGATCGGTGCGCCAGGGTGGCGAGATGGTGGTGGTCGGCGTAGAGGGTGTCCGTCAGGCCGGTGCCGAAGCGGCCGAGCGGGCTGCCGTGCCAGGTCTGGACGACGCTCTGCCCGGGGCGCCGCTCGAACCAGGCGGGCAGCTGCTCGTCCGTGACGATGCGGCGGGAGCGGGCCAGCGCCTCGTACCAGGCGGCGCTGTGCACGGGGACGGCCCGCGCACCGGGCGGGACGTGGGTCGTGCGGCCGGGGGTGGCACCGGTGACCCACAGGTGCTCGGTCTCCGTGCCCCGGCGCACGAGCTCGGCGTGCACGGCGCGCGGGGAGTCGCCGCCCGCGTAGAGGACGGTGTTCATGAGCGGGGGCGTGAGCGTGGCGGTTGTGGTGCGCCGCGCGCCGTGGTGCGCGGCGCGCAGGAGCCGTCTGCTGTACGCGCTCCGCTCGGCGACCGGGAGCGCCGGTCCCGCCAGGACGGTCAGCCGGTCGCCGTTCCGCCGCTCCAGGGCGAGGGCCGGGTCGCCGCAGGGGAGGCGCGCGGCGAGGGAGGCGAGGACGCGCACGGGGCGGCCGTCGAGGTGGAGGCTCCAGCGGCCTTCGGGGAGCGGCGGGGCGATCCGTGCGGAGAAGCGGTGGGCGGGGCGGGCCTGGGGATCCTCGGGCCTTTCACGGCTCCCCGGCCCCTCACGTCCCTCGGCCCGCTCAAGCCCCCCGGGCCCTTCAAGCCCCCCGGGCCCTTCAAGCCCCCCGGGCCCTTCAAGCCTCTCAGCCTCGTCGAAGCCCCCCGGCCCCTCGGTGGTGATCTCCGTGACCGGGACCGTCTCGTGCAGGGTCTCGTGGCGCAGGACGAGGCGTGCGCCGGTGGAGGTGCTCGCCGCCGAGGGCGCCGGGGCGTACGTCCCCGAGATCCGCAGCGATCCGTCCTCCGACCGCTTCACCCCGTCCACGACCGGCGGCCCGCCCAGGTCCACCACCAGGTTCCCCGCCGCGTCCGCACACGCGGGCGGGGCCAGGCCGGGGGCGGCGGGCAGCGGGATACGGGTCCCGTCGGCGAGCAGCAGACGGGCCCGCCAGCGTGCGCCGGTCTCCTGCTCGACCTCGCGGGGGGCCCGGTGCGGGGCGGCCGGCACGTCGTCGAGGCCGTCGAGCGGGACCCGTACCGTGAACGCCCTCCCGCGCTCCGCACCCGCCCCGAGCCCCTCCGCCGCCGGGCACTCCACCGGGAACGAGCGCTCCTCGGCCCCGTCGCGCGTGAGCAGGACGGCCGTGGGCACAGGGCCCTCGAAGAACCGGCCCGTCAGCTCCAGCAGGCCCTCCTCCGTACCTCCGCTCCCCTCCATACCTCCACTGCCCTCCACCAGGGCCGCCGGCCGCCACACCTTCAGCCGCAGCCGCCCGCCCCGGTAGTCGAGCACCGCCCGCCGGCCGTCGTCCAGGTCGTGCACGAGCGGCTGGTCCGCGCCCGCGTCCGGCGCGCGCACCGCCACCCGCCGGACCGTCCCGCGCGCCGCGACGACCAGCCCGACCAGCCACCCACCGCCCCCACCCCTGCCACCGGCACCGCCACCGGAACCGTCGTCACCCGCAGTGGGCAGCCGGTCCGGGTCGAGGACCATCTCGAAGCCCGCGTGGTCGTAACCATGCAGCTCCTGCACGGAGTTCACCGTCGCCTCGGGCGTGGAGGCCGCCCGTACCGGAACCGTCCGCACCCGACGGCTTCCGCCCTCCGCCCGGACCATCCCCACCCTGAGCTGCGACCGCCGCGACCCGGCCGGAAGGTTGCGCAGGTAGGCGTACCCGCGCAGCCGGAGCTTCCCGTCCGCGCCCCACCGCGCCTCCACGAGCCGTGCGACCGCCGGTACGTCGGTGCGCGCGAGCCGGGCGCTCGCGCCGCGCACGCCGGGGTACACCGCACGCCGCCGCCCCGGTAGCCCCTCCACCGCGAACGTGCCCGCCCCGTTGGCCCGTTCGAAGGCGAGGACGGCCAGCAGCTCGTCCATCCGCCGCTCCCGCACCAGCCGCCACTTGATGCGCAGCTCCACCGGCAGCCCCTCCAGCGCCCCGTCCCCCGCCCGGTCGACGAACGCCCCGGCACCCTCCAGGAACGCCGCCCGGTACGCATCGCCGCCCATCGGCAGCCCGTCCAGGAAGTACCCGAAGTCGTCGCGCAGGCACGACGCGTCGTACGCCCGCCGCTGCGCCGCGTCCCGCCGCTCGCCCAGGAACGCGCTGACCTGCTCGCACGCGGCGATCCGGTCCCGTACGCCGGTCACGTCCGTACGCCGCCGGGTGATCGAGCCCTCCCGCACCCGCCAGTGGTAGACATGCTCGTGCAGGACGTCGACGGACCCGGCGAGATAGTGCGCCGGGATCATCACCGGGGTGTCCTCGTACAGCTTCCCCTCGGGGAACGCGAAGGCGTGCCCGTCCCAGAAGGAGCGGCGGAACACCTTGTTCCACGCCACCCGGTCGGCGAGCAGGCGCGGGTCCCGGGTGATGTGGGTGCGCGGACGCGTGGCGGTCAGCCAGCGGTACTGCCACGCCTGGTGCCGCCCCTGCCCGGTCAGCCGCCACACGTTGCCGGTCACCAGGTCGGAACCGGTCGACTCCAGCGAGGCCACCATCCGCTCGTACGCGTCGTGGACGACGAAGTCGTCGCTGTCCGCGAACGCCAGGTAGGGGACGGTGGGGGTGGTGTGCCGGACGCCGGTGTTGCGGGCCGCGCTCAGTCCGGCGTTCTCCTGCCGTACCAGCCGGAACCGGCTGTCCCGGGCGGCGAATCCGGCGGCGATCCGCCCGCTGGAGTCCGTCGAGCCGTCGTCGACGAGCACCACCTCGATCGCGTAGAGGCTCTGTTCCGCCACCGAGCGCAGGCAGTCCTCGAGGTAGTCCTCGACGTTGTGGACCGGGACGACGACGCTGAGGAGTGGCTTCATGTCCTGGTCAACAGGGGCCAGGTCCCGGGGTCACCGCCGCTGCCCCGAACGGGTGAACGCGGACAGCCGGGCGGGCGGCCCCGCGACTACTCTCGGCTGCCATGCCCCGCCGTGCGCCCACCGTGTCCGCCGTGTCCGCCGTGTCCGCCGTACCCGCCGTACCCGCCGTGTCTGCGGGGACCACCGCGCCCACGGGGACCACCGTGCCCGACAGCCCCGCCGTCTCTGCGGCTGCCGCGAAGCGGTTCGTCCCCGCAGGCGCCGCGAAGCGGTTCGTCCGCCGGCAGGTCATGCGGGCCGCCTACCGCACCGACCGCCACCGCCCGCTCGACCCCGACCTCGCCCTCTACGGCGCCTACTGGAACCGGGGCGTCGCCTGCAACCCCGCCGCTATCCACGCCAAGGCGCGCGAACTCGCCCCGCACATCAAGGGCGTGTGGGTCGTCTCCTCCCGGCACCGCGACCGGGTGCCGCCCGGTGTGCCGTACGTCATCGAGGGCTCGCGGCCCTACTGGCGGGCGATGGCCACCGCCACCTACCTGGTCAACAACTCCAGCTTCCCCGGCGGCTTCACCAAGCGCCCCGGCCAGCGCTACCTCCAGACCCACCACGGCACCCCGCTCAAGACGATGGGCCTGGACCAGCGCGCCTATCCCGCCCTGGCGGGGAGGACGGACTTCGCCAAGCTCCTCGCCCATGTGGGCCAGTGGGACTTCAGCCTCTCCGCCAACCCGCACAGCACCGAGGTCTGGGGCCGCGTCTACCCGGCTCCACCGAGTTCGCCCTACGAACACCTGAACCTCGGCTACCCCCGTAACGACGTCTACTTCACCGCCACCGCCGAGGAGATCGCGAAGATCCGCGCCGAGTTGGGCATCCGGGAGGACCGGACGGTCCTGCTCTACGCCCCGACCCACCGCGACTACCGTGACTACCGCGAGGGCTTCGTCCCCGATCTCGACCCCGAGCGCCTGGCCCGCGAACTCGGCCCGGACTACGTGGTTCTGGTGCGCGCCCACTACTTCTACGGGCGGTCCGCCGGAGCCGGCTCCGGTACCGGGGCGCCGACCGGCCGGGTCCTGGACGTCACCGCGCACCCCCGGGTCGAGGAACTCTGCCTGGCCGCCGACGCGTTGGTCACCGACTACTCGTCGCTGACGTTCGACTACGCCTGCCTGGACCGCCCGATCGTCGTCCACGCCCCCGACTGGGACACCTACCGCACCGCGCGCGGCACGTACTTCGACCTGCTCTCCGGCCGGCCGGGCGACACCCCCGGCACCGTCACCACCACCTTTGAGGAGCTGGCAGAGGCGTTCCGTACGGGGGAGTGGCGCTCGCCCGCGTCGGCCGCGCTGCGCACCGCGTTCCGGGAGCGGTTCTGCCCGTACGACGACGGGCGCGCGGCGGAACGGGTCGTACGGCGGTTCTTCGGCACCCCGCACTGACGTCCGCCCCCCGAATGGCTCAGCCCCCACGCCTCCGCGCGCTCCCTCTGCCCCGCCCGGTCGTTGATTCCGACAGCTCGCGCACACCGCCAGGTTGGGAGACGTCCATGCACCGGTCCGCCTACGAGCAGATGGAACTCTGCATCCGGGAGTATCTGCCTGCCGAAGGACCCACGCCCGGCACCTGCCGGGTCGTCGACCTCGGTTCCCGTATCTCCGGCAAGCAGACCCGCACCCACCGGGCGCTCCTCGCCGGGCACTCCGTCGACTACTTCGGCGTCGACGTGCAGGACGGGCCCAACGTGGACGCGGTGATGAGGAAGCCGTACCGCATCCCCGCCCGCTCCAACAGCGTCGATGTCGTGCTCTCCGGGCAGGCGTTCGAGCACATCCCGTTCTTCTGGGCCACCATGCTGGAGATCGCCCGGGTCCTGAAGCCGGGCGGCCACGCCTTCATCACCGCGCCCTCGCGCGGCCATGTCCACGACGCCCAGGACTGCTGGCGCTACTACCCGGACGGGTTCCGCGCCCTGGCCGCCCACTCCCGGCTCGAACTCCGCGAGGCCTACACCGACTTCCCGCCGAGCAAGGGCATCTGGCACGACTACCGGGCCATCGACGGGAAGGCCGCCTACTGGGGCGACTCGGTCGGCGTCTTCCGCAAGCCGCAGCGCTATCCCCGGCTGACGATGTTCGCCGTACGGGAGGTGGCGGTGTGGTGGGCCAACCGGACCGGCGGCGTCGACTCCGTCCCGCTGCCCCCGCCGCTCGACGGCCGCGGGCAGTGCGGGCGCCCGGAGGCCGTGCCCGCGCAGGCGCCTTCGCTCGAACAGAATCCGTCCCGATCAATGACAGGTTGACGAAAAGTGACATGCGCCACAAACCGCGCGTACTGTCCCGGGGCATGGCTTGGCGCAACGCCGTCAACGGCGTCCTTCAGCAGCTCACCGGATACCAGCTCAGGCGCGTGACGGTGCCCGCCGCCCGCACGGCCCCGGCCGAACCCCCCGCAGCTCCGGCCTCGGTCTCCGCCCCGGCCCCCACCCCCGCTTCTACCCCCACTCCCGCCCCCGCGACGGCCACCGAGCCGAAGCCCACCGAGCCGAAGTCCACCGAGCCGAAGCCCTCCGCGAAGCCCCCGACGAAGAAGCCCGCCCTCGCCTTCCCGGAGGACTACGACGACGAGGCCAGGGAGATCATCCGGGCGGTCAAGCCGTACTCGATGACCTCGCCGGAGCGGCTCAACGCCTTCATCCTCGCCACCCGGTACATCGCCCGGCACGACATCCCCGGCTCCGTCGTCGAGTGCGGCGTCTGGCGCGGCGGCTCCATGCAGGCGTGCGCCAAGACCCTGCTCTCGCTCGGGGAGACCGAGCGCGAGCTGTACCTCTTCGACACGTACGAGGGCATGACCCCGCCCACCGCCGAGGACCTGCGGCGCGACGGCCGCCCGGCGCAGGAGCTGCTGGACGCGCAGGGCAAGGACCGGCCGATCTGGGCGGTCGCCTCGCTGGAGGACGTCCAGGCGGGGTTCGAACAGGTCCCGTACCCGAAGGAGCGCGTCCACTACGTGCGGGGCCGGGTCGAGGACACGGTTCCCGGGCAGGCGCCCGAGCAGATCGCGATCCTGCGCCTGGACACCGACTGGTACGCCTCCACCAAGCACGAGCTGGAGCACCTCTACTCCCGGCTGGTCAGCGGCGGTGTGCTGCTGATCGACGACTACGGCTACTGGCAGGGGTCCCGCCAGGCCGTCGACGAGTTCCTCGACAAGACGGGGGAGCGGTTGCTGCTGCTGCGCATGGACGAGGGCCGGATCGCCGTCAAACCCTGACACACAGCCCGAAGCGGAGCCCCCACGGCAGCAGCGAGCCCGAGCCCCGTGCCCTTTCCGGTACGGGGCTCGACCGCGTCACGGGCGCGCCCCCCGGTGCGTGAGTCCGCCCTCCCCGTCACCCGAACGGCTCCCCTCGGGTGACCGGGCCCCGTGGCGCGGGTTGTACTCCATGGCCCCTCACGGCCCCGCGTCTCCCTCATGCCTCACCCCCCGCCCCCCTTGAGGGGCATCCCCCGATGTCGTCCGCCCGGAAGGATCGTGCGCTGCGATGGCACCCCGTCTCACCGTCGTCGTCCCCCTCTACAACGTCGAGGAGTACCTCGGTGCCTGCTTGACCTCGCTCGCCGAACAGACCATGGCGGACCTGGAGGTCGTCCTCGTCGACGACGGCTCCACGGACGAAGGACCCGCGCTGGCCCAGGAGTTCGCCGACCAGGACCCCCGTTTCCGGCTGATCCGCCAGGAGAACGCCGGGCTGGGAGCGGCCCGCAACGCCGGGGTGCGCGAGGCGCACTCCGCTGCGGAGTTCCTCACCTTCGTCGACAGCGACGACGTCGTGCCCCCCGGCGCGTACGAGCGCATGCTCGCCGAACTCGACCGCTCCGGCTCCGACTTCGCGACCGGCAACGTCCTGCGGCTGCGGCCGAACGGGACGCTCGAACAGTCCCCGATGTTCCGCAAGCCGATGGAGAAGGCCCGCCCGGCCACCCACGTCACCCGGGACTGGGTCCTGCTGGGCGACCGCATCGCCTGCAACAAGGTGTTCCGCCGCACCTTCTGGGACGAGCACGCCTTCGCCTTCCCGACGGGCGTGCTGTACGAGGACATCGCCGTCGTCCTGCCCGCCCACTTCCTGGCCCGCTCGGTCGACGTCGTCGAGGAGCCCGTCTACCACTGGCGCGACCGGGACGGCTCGATCACCACCCGCCGGGCCGTTCCCCGGGGCATCCGCGACCGGGTCACCGCCGTCACCGCCGTCAGCGGCTTCCTCGCCGGCCGCCCCGGCCTGGCCGAGGCCAGGCGCCGCTACGACGCGCACGCGCTCTCCGGCGACCTGTGGCTGTTCATCGAGGCCCTGCCGGACGGCGACGAGGAGTTCCACGAAGCCTTCCTCGACCACGCGGGGGCCTTCGCCGCCACCGTCGAACCCGCCGTCCTGGCCGGCCTGCCCCTGGACCTGCGGGTCAAGTGGCAGCTCATCCGGGAGCGCCGGCTCGCCGAACTCCTCGCCCTGCTCGCGGACGAGAAGGGCGGGAACGGCGGTAGGGGTGGGTCCGGCGGGAACGGCGGGAACGGCGGGAACGGCGGGAGTGGCAGTCGGGGTGGGAGCGGCGAGAACGGCGGGAGTGGCAGTCGGGGTGGGAGCGGCGCGAGCGACGGTAAGGGCGGGAGCGGCGAGCGGTACGGCCGGGACGCCTTCCACGTACGCGGGCTCCTGCGTCCCCGCGCCCACCACCCCGCCGTCCGCGACCCGCTGCCGTCCGCCGTCACCGCCCTCACCCCCGTCGACCTGCCCGTCCACGCCCACCTCACCGAGGCCGTGTGGCGCGACGGCCGGTTGCGGCTGACCGGGTACGCCTACGTACGCAACGCCCCGGGCGGCCCCCCGCGCCTCGGCTGGCTGCGGTCCGGGAAGCGGCTCGTCCCGCTGCGCCTGCGCCCGCGCCCGGCAGGCGGCGACGAGGCCACCGCCCGCTCCGGGCACTCCCTGCACCGGTACGCCCGCGCCGGGTTCGAGGCCGTCGTCGACCCGCGCACCCTCGCCGCCGGGGCCGGGGCCGGGCGTACGACCTGGAAGCTGGAGTCCGTCCTGTTCGGCGCAGGCCGCGTCCGCCGGGGGCCGATGCGGCTGACCGGCACCCCGGCCCCGCCCGCCGCCCTGTACACCGACGAGCGGACCCGCGTCGTGCCCGTCCTCTCCGGCAACAAGCTGGAGCTGCGCACCGAACGTGTCGCCGCCGTCCTCACCGGACAGTCGGCCGTCGACGGCTCCCTGCGCCTCGAAGTGAAGGTGCTCGACGACGACGGGCCGGTCGTGCTGCGGTTGACCGAGTGGCGCACCAAGGAGACCCAGGAGTTCGCCCTGCGCGGCTCGATGGGGTCCCGGGCCGCCGACATCCCGCTCAGCGCCTTCCGGGGGGCCGACGACCTCTGGGGCGTACAACTGGTCGGCGGCAAGAGCCGGTTGACGGTCGCCGCCCGTACCGACGCCAAGGGCGGACGCTATCCGCTCCCCGGCGGCCGTGAGCTGTACGCGGCCCCGAACCCGTCCGGCGACCTCGTCCTCACCGACCGGGCCGTGCAGCCCGTCGTCGCCTCCGTGGCCTGGTCCGAGGACGGGGAGCTGGTCCTCGACGGGGCCTTCCCGGAGCCGTCCGGCACCATCGGCGAGCTGGTGCTGCGCCACAGCGGCCACCACGAAGAGGCGGTCGCCCGAGCGGAGTTGGGCGAGGGCGGCCAATTCCGTGGTGTCGTCCGCCCCGCCGCCGTCGACGGTCCGGGCGGACCGCTGCCGCTCGCCGAGGGGCGCTGGTACCTCTTCCTCCGCGAGCCGGGCGAGCGCGACCCCGACGCGTACCGGCCGCTGCGCCTGGCACCCCCGCTCCACGCCCGCCTCCCCCTCCAACAGGAGCTGAAGGGACGGCCGTTCACCCTTCAGCGCCGCCACCACGACCGGCTCGTCCTGGAGTCGGGCAGCGCCCTGCCGGTCACCGAGCAGGGCCCGTACGGGCAGCGGACGCAGCGCGAGCGGTACGCCGGACTCCGCGCCACCACCCGGGGCCAACTGCGCCCGGCCGCCCTCTACTCCAGCTTCGACGGCCGCCAGTTCTCCGACTCGCCCCGAGCCGTCCACCGCGAACTGGCCGCCCGCCGACCGGACATCGAGCACCTGTGGGTGGTCCGCGACCAGCAGGCGGCGGTGCCGGAGGGCGTGCGCGCCATCGCCCTGCACAGCGCCGAGTGGTACGAGGCGCTCGCCCGCAGCCGCTGGATCGTCACCAACACCCACCTGCCGCAGTGGTTCGAGCGGGCCGAGGGCCAGTACGTCGTCCAGACCTGGCACGGCACCCCGCTCAAGCGCATCGGCCGCGACCTCGCGGGCACCCCGCACGCGGACGCCGCCTATATGGCCTCCATGGAGCACCGGTCCGCCCAGTGGAGCGTGCTCGTCTCCCCGAACAGCTTCTCCACCCCCGTCCTGCGCCGCGCCTTCGGCTACTCGGGCGAGGTGCTGGAGTGCGGCTACCCGCGCAACGACCTGCTGTACGCGCCCGACCGGGCGAAGGTCGCCACCGCCGTACGGGAGCGGCTCGCGATCCCCGAGGGGCGGCGCGTCGTCCTGTACGCACCTACCTGGCGCGAGGACCGGCCCCGGCAGGGCGGGCGGTACGACCCCGGCCTCCAACTCGACCTGGACCGGGCCCGCGAGGCCCTCGGCGACGACCACGTACTCCTGGTGCGCCACCACTACCTCGTCGGCGGCAGCGTCCCCGACACCGACTTCGTGCGGGACGTCTCACGCCACCCGGACATCGCCGAACTGCTGCTGATCAGCGATGTCCTGGTCACCGACTACTCCTCGGTCATGTTCGACTTCGCGCAGACCGGCCGCCCGATGCTCTTCCACACCCACGACCTGGCGCACTACCGGGACACCCTGCGCGGCTTCTGCTTCGACTTCGAGCACCGGGCCCCCGGGCCCCTGATCCCCGGCTCCCCGGAGCTCGTGGACGCACTGCGCGACCCCGAGGCCGCCGTCGCCGGGCACCGGGAGGCGTACGAGTGGTTCCGGGAGGCGTTCTGCGATCTCGACGACGGGAGCGCGGCCGTGCAGGTCGCCGACCGGATGCTCAAGGACGGCGCGGGGCTGGAACAGGACGACCCGGCCCCCCAGCAGGACGGCTCCGGGCCCGAGGGGAACCAGGCATGAACGACTTCACCTGTGTGATCACCAGCGGCGAAAAGAGCGGGAAGAGCGGGAAGAGTGGGAAGAGCAAGGACGACGCGAGGAACGGGGACGGTGGTGAGGGCTCGGGCGGCCCCGAGGCCCTGCGCGCCTCCGTGGAGTCCGTCCTCGGCCAGTCGTTGCGCGGCAGCGAGGCCCTCGTCGTCCTGGCCCCCGGCGCCGACGCGCCCACCCGCTCCACCGCCCGCGCCCTGGCCGACGCCGCCCCCGACCGGATCCGCCTGATCCACGCCGACCCGGCCGCCCGCACCACCGGAGCCCTGCGCAACGTAGGCCTGGACGTGGCCACGGGCCGGTACGTCCTGGTGCTCACCCCCGGCGAGCGCCTCCACCGCCACGCCTGCCGCAACCTCTGGCAGGCGGGCGAACGCAGCCGCGCCGACCTGGTCGCCGGGCGGTGGAGCCGGACCGTGGGCGAGGGCGGCAAGGAGCAGGAGCCGCCCTGGCAGGACGAGCTGTACGCCCGCTCCCGTACCGTCACCCGGTTCGCCGAGGCGCCCCAACTCGTCGTCCGGGACGCCCTGGTGACCGGGTTCTGTCTGCGCCGGGAGGCCGTCTCGCGCCACGGGCTGCGGTACGAGGAGGAGTCGGCCCACGGCGAGATCCTCTTCGGCCCCCTCGCCGCTGCGGCCGTCGGGCGGATCGCCCTGGTCCGGCGGCTCATCGTGACCGGCCGGGCCGTACCCGACCGGGCCCGCGACCTCGCCGCCCTGGTGGAGGCCCACCGCCGGGTCGCGGCAGACCTGGACGCCCGGGGACTGCCCGAGCTGCGCGAGGAGCGGGAGCGGGCCTTCGTACGCGACCACCTGGTGCCGCTGGCCCGCTCCTTCCCCCGGCTCCCCGCCGCCCGCCGCGCCCGGGTCGCCGCCACGGCCGCCCGCGTCCTGACCGGCCCCGTACCGCAGGGGCTGCCGCCGCTGGAGCGGGTCGCGGCCACCCTGCTGGCCCGGGGCGACGCGGAGGGCGTCCTGACGGCGGCGTACGCGCTGAGCCGGCCCGCGACCCTCTGCGCCCCGGTGGTCGCCGGGGCGGACGGGCGGGTGGAGTGGGACGACCGCTGCCGCGTCGACGTCACCGAACTCGGCCACCAGTACCGCCGGTTCGGCGGGGCCCGGCTGATGAACCGGCTCACCCGCTGCACCGCCGAGCACGGTCGGCTGGTGCTGGAGGGCCGCCTCGTGCTGCCCCCGCACACCGCCCCCGACGCCCCCTTCACCGCCACCCTGGAGTTCCGGGCCCGGGGCGGGGCGCGCGCCGTCGCGTTCCCGGTGGAGGAGGTACGGCGCGAGGGGAACGGGATCACGTGGGGGGCGCGCGCCGACGTCACCCGCCTCCTGCGCCCCATCGGCCTCCGCGACACCGCCTGGGACGCGCGGCTGACCGTGGAATCCGGCGGGGTGCGGTCCGTCAGCGATCTCTTCGGCCCGCAGGACCTGGTGGACGGGGCGGTCCGGTTCGCCGCCCGCCCCCGGCTCGGGCGGCTGGCCGGGGACGCCTGGGAGCCCTACATCACCCTCAAGGACCACCTGGCCCTCCGCCTCACCGCCCGTCGCCGCCCGGCCCGGACCACCCGGAGCCTGGTGCGGTACGCCACCCGCTTCCGCCCCGCCCGCAAGGCGAAGCTCCTGGTCCGCGCCGTACGCGGGCAGCTGGACCGCTACCGCTCCCGGGGCTTCAAGGTGAGCGTCTACAACACCTGGCTCATCCGGCTCCCCGCGCGCCGGGGCTCCGTCGTCTTCGAGAGCCACATGGGCCGCTGCTACGGCGACAGCCCGCGCGCCCTGCACGAGGAGATCCGGCGCCAGGGGCTGAAGCTCCACGCCACCTGGTCCTACGACACCTCCCCGGCCGGCTTCCCGGACGACGCCCGCCTCGTACGCCGCTGGTCCTGGCGGTACCTGTGGGCGCTGGCCCGCGCCGAGCACTGGGTCGACAACCAGGGCTTCCCCCAGCACCTGCGCAAGCCCGCCCGCACCACCTACCTCCAGACCTGGCACGGCTCGGCGTACAAACGCATGGGCTTCGACGAGACCCGCGTGCAGCTCCTGGCCGCCCCCCAGCGCGAACGGCTCCAGCAGGCCGTCCACCGCTTCGACCACTTCCTCGTCCGCTCCGAACGCGACGTGGCCACCCTCGCCCGCGCCTACCGGCTGCCCGAGGACCGGCTGCTGCGCACCGGCTATCCGCGCAACGACGCCCTGATCGCGGAGCGCGCCCGGAGCGAGAGCGAGGGGCGGCTGCCGCGCCCGCCGCTGGCCCGGGAGCTGGGGCTGGAGGACCACAGGAAGGTGGTCCTGTACGCGCCGACGTTCCGGGGCGGCCCGGCGGGCGGGAAGCAGGCAAGGCGCCGACTGCTCCTGGACGTACGGGAGTTCGCCGAGCGGTTCGGGGACACGTACACCCTCCTCGTCCGGGCGCACTACCTGGAGGCCGCCCGGCTGCCGCTCTGCCCGCCCGGCACGGTGATCGACGTCTCGCGCCACCACGACGTCAGCGAGATCCTCGCCCTGACGGACGTGCTGGTCACCGACTACTCCTCGATCATGTTCGAC
This sequence comes from Streptomyces sp. NPDC007346, assembly GCF_040703535.1. Taxonomy (NCBI): domain Bacteria; kingdom Bacillati; phylum Actinomycetota; class Actinomycetes; order Kitasatosporales; family Streptomycetaceae; genus Streptomyces; species Streptomyces sp. NPDC007346. The sequence continues at coordinate 43,183 of NZ_JBEYKR010000019.1, read as the reverse complement.
TTCGCGCTGCTGGACCGGCCCGTCGTCCTGTACGCCCCCGACCTCGACGCGTACGCCGCCGAGCGCGGCAGCTACTTCGACCTGCGGGAGAAGGCGCCGGGCCCGCTGACCGCGACACAGGAGGAGCTCTTCGCCGAACTGGCCGAGCTGAAGAAGTCCGACCTGCGGCACGCCTCCCGACGGGCCGCGTTCGCAGCGGAGTTCGGCGCCTACGACCGGGGAGACGCGGCCCGCCGGGTCGTCGCCGAGGTGTTCTCCGCCCGGGGCGCCCGCCCGACCGCCGACCGACACCACCAGGGGGCCGGCCGATGAGCCGTGACATCTTCATCGTCTCCAACAGCACCGACGAACTCGGCGGTGTCACCGCCTGGACGCACCAGAGCGCCCGCCTCTTCACCGAGCTGGGCCACCGCGTCCACACCATCGGCATCCACGCCTCCGACCGGAAGATGGCCCTGCCCGCGCACCCCGGCCACCCCGTCACCGCGCTCTACCCGGCCCACCCGCCGACGCCCTGGGCACCCCAGGGCGTGCGGGACCGCTTCCGCATCCCGAGCCGGCGGCGGGAGGCGGCCCGGGTCGCGGAGAAGCGGCGGGTCCTGGCCCACCTCTCGGAGCTCTTCGCCACCGCCCGGCCCGGCGCCGTTGTCATCGTCACCCAGGTCTGGGCGATGGAGTGGGTGGGGGAGGCCGACACCACCGGGCTGCGGGTCATCGGGATGAGCCACGAGTCCTACGACTACTCCCGCGCGAGCCACCGCTACCGCTGGATCAAGAACCACTACAGGGACATCGACCACTGGCTCGTCCTCACCGAGGAGGACGCCGACCGGTGGGCGGGCGACGGCTTCGACAACGTCGGCTTCCTCCCCAACGCCCTCGCCCGCCTGCCCGACGTCCCCTCCCCGCGCACCGGGAGGACCGTGGCGAGCATCGGCCGCCTCACCGACCAGAAGGGCATCGACCTGCTCCTGGACACCTGGGCCCTGGTCGCCCCGCAGCGCCCCGACTGGCGGCTGCGCGTGTACGGGACGGGCGAGGACGAGGAAGCGCTGAAGGCGCGGTGCACCGGCCTCGGGCTCGACGGGTCCGTGGAGTGGATGGGCCGTACGGACGACGTGGAGGCGGCCCTCGCCGACGCCTCCGTCTTCGTCCAGTCCTCCCGGGGCGAGGGCTTCCCGCTCGCGCTGCTGGAGGCGATGGCCAGCGGGGTGCCGTGCGCCGCCTTCGACTGCGCGCCCGGGGTCCGCGAGATCGTCCGGGACGGCGAGGACGGGCTCCTCGCCCCCGCCGGGGACACCGCCGCCCTCGCCGACCGGCTGCTCCGGCTGACCGGCAACCCCCGGCTGCGCGACGCGCTGGGCGCGCGGGCACGGTCGGGCGCCCAGCGGTTCTCCGAGCCGGAGGTGGGGCGGCGCTGGGAGGAGCTGTTCGCGTTCCTGGAGCGGTGAGCGGGCCCCCGCGGGTGGGGCCCGGTCGCCTCAGCCCGGCCCGACCCGCGCCCCCGCCGGGTTCTGCTGGGCCGGGACGAGAGTCCGCCGGGCCGAGGGCGAGAGGGGCGGCAGCCCGTCCGTCTCCCCGAGGAAGACCCGCCGCACCACGCGCTCGGCCGCGTTCCCGTCGTCGTACGGGCAGAACCGGGCCCGGAACGCCGCCCTCAGCTGCGCGGAGCGCGAGCCCCGCCAGTGGTCCGTGGCGAAGACGTCGAACAGCTCCTCCTGGCTGCGCGCGACGACGCCGGGCGGGAACGCCGTGATGTCGAAGTAGGTTCCCCGGGCCGCCTCGTACGCCTCGATGTCGTCCAGATGCAGGATCACCGGACGGTCCAGGTTGACGTAGTCGAACATCAGCGACGCGTAGTCCGTGATCAGCGCGTCCGAGGCGAGCACCGGTGTCTGCGGGCAGGGGTGGCCGGTCACGTCGATGATCCGGGGGTGACTCGTACGCGTACGGCCGCTGCTCCGGGGGGCCGCGTGGCCGGAGCCGTACCGGCGCGGCGCCCGCTCCAGGATCACGAACCGCGGGCCCAGGACCCGGATCAGCCGCTCCAGGTCGAGGCCGGGCCGCTGGACGCGCCGGTAGTCGCGGTGGACCGGGGCGTACAGGAGGGCCGTCGCGCCCGCCGGGATGCCGAGCGTCTCGCGGAGCCGCGCCACGTCGGCGGGGCCGGTGCGGTGGTAGACGTCGTTGCGCGGGGAGCCGTACTCCAGCGTCGTGTACGCGGACGGGTAGGCCCGCTCCCCCACGAGGGTGGAGTGCGGGTTGGCGGAGAGCGCGAAGTCCCAGGTGTCGACGGAGCGCAGCAGCTGCTCGAAGTCGGTGTCCCGGGCGGCGGCGGGCCGGTCCAGCAGGTCGGTGCCGACGGTCCTGAGCGGGGTGCCGCGGTGGGTCTGGAGGAGCGTCTGGCCGCGCCGCTTCACCAGCCGCCGGTCGAAGCCGGCGTTGTCGACGAGGTACGTGGAGCGGGCCAGGGCGCTCCAGTACGCGAAGGTGCCGGGCGTGAGGCGGCGGGTGGCGGTCGGCACGGTGTGGGCCTCGGCGGGGCGGCAGATCCACGCGGTCCGCAGCCCCGGGACGAGTTCGCGGGCCTTCGCCTCGATCGCGGCCGGGTGGCACGCGTACGCCCCGCCCCCGTGGGCGGCGAACACCGCGTCCCGGGGGCGCAGCGGCAGCCGGAGCTGGACGCGGTAGTGGGCCTGGAGCGCCGCGCCCCGCACCGCCCGGCGCAGGGCGGCGACGCTCCGCCGCAGCCCGTCGCCGAAACGGCGGCCCGCCGCCAGGGCCCGGTAGGTGCGGCGCGCGCCCAGCCACAGCAGGCCGTGGCGGAGCCGGGCGCGGCGGGGGACCGGGGCGCCGGGGGTGTGGTGGCGGCGGCAGGAGGCGGTGGCCCGGCGGAAGAAGGCGGCGCGGCTGGGGTGCGGGAGCCGGTCCCGGGAGGCGTGGACGGCGCAGAAGTGGTCGAGCATCCGGCGGAACAACACCGGTCTCCACGAGCCGAGTTCGGGGTGGGCGTCGAGGAACGCGAAGACCCGGTCGTACTGGTCGAAGATGTCGAAGTGCTTCTCGCTGGTGGTGGAGAGGATGTTGCCGCGCCGCCGCTGCCGGTAGGAGACGCAGACCGCGTCCAGGACCGCGATCGATCCGGCCGACATCAGCACCGGGTAGGTCCAGGGGGTGTCCTCGTAGTAGCCGGGCGGGAAGGTGAACCCCTCGGCCTCGACGAATGCCCGGCGGTACGCCTTGTTCCAGACCACCATGAGGAGTTGGAGCAGCTCGGGGCGGTCGGCCAGCCGGAAGGTGTCCGGGCCGCGCTCGTCGAGCCGGTCCGCGAGGACGTTGCGGACGCTCCGGCCCGACCAGTACGTCCGCGCGTAGTCGTACATCAGGACGTCGGGGTCGCCGGTCGCCCCGAGCCGGTCGGCGATGGTAAGGAGCGCCTCGGGCAGGAGCGTGTCGTCGCCGTCCAGGAAGATCAGGTAGTCCCCGGAGGCCCGTTCCATACCGGCGTTGCGGGCCGGTCCGAGGCCGGAGTTGCGGGGCAGGTGGAGCGCGGTGACGCGGGGGTCCCGGCGGGCGTACTCGTCGGCGATCGGCCCGCAGGCGTCCGGGGAGCAGTCGTCGACCACGACGATCTCGAAGTCCTTGAAGGACTGGCTCAGCACGGAATCCAGACACGCGTGCAGATACGCCTGGACCCGGAATGCGGGCACGATGACAGTGAACCGGGGCACTACACATCCATGGGTCGTTCGCGGGAACCAGGTGGCCCGCAAACGTCGGATGGAATGACAGGGTTACGCCGGACGTGGCATTCGGGCGAAGTGCGCGGCGAAACGGCCCGGTTCCGGGGAACCGGGCCGCTCCGGGTTGACGTACGGCTGTGCGGTGCCGCCGTACGGGCGTGCGTGGCGTGGTCCGCGTGAATCGCCCGTACGAGTCGCCCGACGGGCCGTCCGGACGGGCCGTCCAGACGGGCCGCCCGTACGAGTCGCCCGTGCGGGCGTGGTTACGGGGCTACTTGACCGCCCCCGCCATCACGCCGGAGACGAACTGCCGCTGGAAGGCGAAGAACACCGCCAGCGGGATCACCATCGACACGAAGGCGCCCGGCGCCAGGACGTCGATGTTGTTGCCGAACTGGCGTACCTGCTGCTGGAGCGCCACGGTGATCGGCGGCGAGTCGGAGCTCGCGAAGATCAGCGCCACCAGCATGTCGTTCCACACCCACAGGAACTGGAAGATCCCGAGCGAGGCGATGGCCGGACCGCCCAGCGGCATCACGACCCGGGTGAAGAGACGGATCTCGCCCGCCCCGTCGAGCCGTGCGGCCTCCAGCAGTTCGCGCGGGATCTCCGCGAAGAAGTTCCGCAGCAGGAAGATCGCGAACGGCAGCCCGAACGCCGTGTGGAACAGGACCACCCCGAGCGTCGTCTCGAAGATCCCGATGGTGCCGAAGAGTTCGGAGACCGGGATCAGCGCGACCTGGACGGGGACCACCAGCAACCCGACGACCAGCAGGAACCACCAGTCGCGGCCGGGGAAGTCCATCCACGCGAAGGCGTATCCGGCGAGCGAACCGATCACCACCACCAGCACGGTGGACGGCACGGTGATCATGATGGTGCTGAGGAGGGAGCCGGTGATCGTCGCATTGTCCAGCAGGCGCTGGTAGTTGTCGAAGGTCAGCTCGGAGGGGGCGGTGAAGATCTTCCACCAGCCGGTCGCGGCGATGTCCTCGGGTCCGCGCAGCGAGGAGAGGAACAGGCCGATCGTCGGCATGATCCAGAACAGGGCGACCAGGATCAGGAAGACCCGCATCACCCCGCCGCCGGCGCGCGCCGCGATCCGGGCGCCGAGGGACCGCTTGGCCTTGCGGGTCTCGGGTGTGGTCATCGCCGCCCCTCCTTCCTCATCCGCCGGATGTTGCTGTCTCTTCCCGGGGGGCGACCCCCGGGCCCCCGGCCGGGAGGCGTCACGGGGCTGGCCGGTTCCGTCATCGCCGCCCCTCCTTCCTCATCCGCCGGATGTTGAACAGCATCACCGGGAGCACCAGCAGCAACAGCAGCACCGCGATGGCGCTCCCGATGCCCAGATCGGCGTCCGTGCCGAAGGAGGACCGGTACAGCTGGAGGGCCAGGACGTTGGCGTCGTCCTGGGTGGAGCCCGGCGCGATGATGAAGACCAGGTCGAAGACCTTCAGCACGTTGATCATCAGCGTCACCGTCACCACCGCGAGGACCGGGGCCAGCATCGGCACGGTGATCCTGCGGAACACCTGCCACTCGTTGGCACCGTCCACCCGGGCGGCCTCCAGGAGTTCGCGCGGCAGGCCGGCCAGACCGGCCGCGATCAGCACCATCGCGAACCCGGCCCACATCCACACGTAACTTCCGATGATCGCGGGGGTGACGAGCGTCGGGCCGAGCCAGTCGACGCCGTTGTAGGGCTCGCGGAAGTTGTCTGCGGGCAGGCGCAGTTGGGCCCCGTCGGCCGACGCGGGCAGGGTGAACACCCCGTCGGCCCCGGCGGTCGCCGTGGCGATGACCCTGCCGTCCCTGACCGCCTCCACCGTGAGCCCCTTCAGGCCCAGCTCCTGGGGGTCGACGACATTGGGTTTCCCGCCCCCGCCCCGGGTGAAGTCCAGCCAGGCCGTGCCGGTGATCTCGTCGCCGTCCGCGACCGGGTCCGCCTTCGCCGGGCGGGCGTCGCCGGGCATCTTGCCGGGGGCCACGCCGACCAGCGGCACCCGGACGGCCTCCCCGGCCCGTACCGGCTCCTTGGAGACGTACGCCCCGCCCTCGCCCTTCTCCAGCGGGTGCACGGGCAGCGGGCGCGCCTTGGGGAAGCCGGCCGACTCGCTGAACGTGTCGTGCACGCTCACCGCGACGGCGTTGGCCACCCCGCGCTCGGGCGCCTGGTCGTAGACGAGGCGGAAGATGATGCCCGCCGCCAGCATCGAGATCGCCATCGGCATGAAGACGATCAGCTTGAACGCCGTGCCCCAGCGGATCCGCTCGGTCAGCACCGCGAAGATCAGGCCCAGCGCGGTCGCGACGGTCGGGGCGAACACCACCCAGATCGCGTTGTTCTTCACCGCGGTGAGGATCGTGTCGTCGGTGAACAGCGCCTTGTAGTTGTCGAGCCCGGCGAAGCCCGTACCGGCCTGGTCGAGGAACGACCGGTAGACCGAGTAGCCGATCGGATAGAGCACCAGGGCGCCGAGCAGTACGAGGGCGGGCAGCAGGAACACCGCCGCGATGGCCCGGCGGGTCCCGGTCACGCTCCGGCGGGACGCCGTCCTCGGCTCCGGGGGCGGTGGGCTTCCGGCCGCCGGGCGCGGATGCGGGTCGGCGGGGGGCACCGCACCGGCGCCCCCCGCGTTCGTGGTGGCCACCGCGTCAGCTCTTGTACGCCTTGGCCGCTTCGGACTCCAGCTTCTGCTGGGCCCCCGCGATGTCCTTCGGGTTCTTCAGGAAGTCCTGGAGGATCTTCCACTCACCCTTCCCGGGCGTCCCGCCGAACGACTGCGGGGCCTGGTCGGACATGTCGAAGCGGACGTCGTCACCGGCCTGGACGAGCGCCTCGGCCATCGTGCGCTGCACGTCGTTGGGGTACGCGGCCGAGTCCAGGTTCTTGTTCGGCGAGATGAACCCGCCCGCCTCGGCCCAGATCTTCGCCGCGTCCACCGAGGCCAGCCACGTCAGCAGCGCCTGGGCGCCCTTGCTGTCCTTCAGCGCCACGGCGGCGTCGCCACCGGTCACCACGGGGGAGTCCGCGCCGACCGCCGGGAACGGGAAGACCTTGGCGTCCGTACCGATCTCCGCCTCGGTCTGCGCGATGTTGACGGAGACGAAGTCGCCCTCGAAGACCATGGCGCCCTTGGGCTGGTCACCGCCGGTGAACGTCTGGGTCACCGAGGTCGGGAACTCCGTCTGGAGCGCCCCGTCCGCGCCGCCCGCGATCAGCTCCGGCCTGCCGAACAGCTCGGCCAGGGTGGTCAGCGCGTCCTTGACGGACGGGTCGGTCCACGGGATCTCGTGCTGCGCCAGCTGGTCGTACTTCTCCGGGCCCGCCTGGGAGAGGTAGACGTTCTCGAACCAGTCGGTGAGCGTCCAGCCGTCGGCGCCCGCCACGGAGACCGGGGTGACGCCGGAGTCGGAGATGGTCTCCGCGGTGGCGATGAAGTCCTTCCAGGTCTCCGGCTCGGCCGCCCCCGCGTTGTCGAAGGCCGCCGCGTTGTACCAGATCAGGGACTTGTTGGCGGCCTTGAAGTAGACGCCGTACTGGGTGCCGTCCACGGCCCCGAGGTCCTGCCAGACCTGGGCGTAGTTCTTCGTCAGCTGGGCCTTCGCCTCCTCGCCGACCGGCTTGGCCCACTTCTTGGCCACCGCCTGCTGGACGGCGCCGACCTGCGGGATCATCGCGACGTCCGGGGGCTGGCCGCCGGCGATCTTCGTACCGAGGAAGTTGACGATCGGGTCCTGGGCCGGGACGAAGGTGACCTTCGCGCCCGTACGCTTCTCGAACTCGCCCAGCACCTTGGTGAAGTTGGCCTGCTCGGGTCCCGTCCAGACCGCGGCGACGGAGATGTTCTCCCCGTCCAGCTTCGGCAGGGTGACCGTGGGCACGCTGTCCGTGCCCTTGCCCGCACCGTCGTCCGACTTGTCCGCGCCGCCGCCGTCCCCGCAGCCGGTCAGCGCCAGAGCGCCGACCGCCGTGAAGACGAGTGCGGCCCTGCGTATGGAAAGGGTTGTACGCATTCCTGCCCCGTCTCTTCCGTACGCGCCCGACCACGTCGTCGTCGCTCGGGCTGCGTCGTCCGTGCGCACAGTCCTACGCCCGGTGCACGGGCCCCGCAATACCGACGCCCGGCCCAACACGCTGATCGTGATGGGCTCGTGACGTCGCGTCAGGGAATGCCGGGAAAAGGAGCGGAATGAGGTGAGGGACGGGCGGGCAGGGGCAGGAGGGACAGGAGTGGCAGGGGTGTCGGGCCCGGGGAGGGTGTGGTCAAGGCCCCGCCGGGTGCGGTGCGGGGCTCACGTCGGGAACGGGATCAGCGGGGGCAGCCGCTCGGCGTTCACCGAACGGGCCGCGCGCTCCAGGGCGCTGGCGAGCAGCGCCAGGTCCGTGGGCCCGTTGCCCAGCTCGCGGACCGGGCGGCGGGTCGGCGGATCGCCCATCCGCTCCCACTCCAGCGGGATGACGGTGGGCCGCAGCGTCGCCGTACGCGGGATGCGGCCCGTGACCCGGCCCCCCTGGAACGGGGTCACCCGGCCGTCCGGGTGCCCCAACCGGCCGCGCCCCGGGGCCGGTTCGTCCGGGGAGGGCGGCAGGACCGGGGCGTCGAGCACGATGCGCAGTCTCGCCCCCCGGGCCAGCTCGGTGTCCTCCGTGCGGTCCGGGCGCGCCGAGGTGGCGACCAGGTGCACCCCGAGCCGGCCGCCGTCCCGGGCCACGGCCTCCAGCGCCCGCACCACGGAACCGGCGGCGGGGCGGCCGGGGCTGCCGAGCCCCGGGGCGACCAGCGCGTCGAAGTCGTCGGCGAGCACGACCAGGCGCGGCAGCGGCGAGGGGCCCGGGTCCGACGCCCGCGCGGCGACCGTGCGCAGCCGCAGGGTCCCACTGGCCGGGGAGTCCAGGTCGCCCCGGCGCTCCGCACCGCTCGGGGGCCGCTGGCCCACGACGCGCCGGGACTCCTCCTGCCGGGCCGCCTTCTCCTGCCGGGCGTGCTGGGCGTGCCAGGCGGCGAAGTCCAGCGGGCCGAGCAGCTCGGCGCGGCGCTTCAGCTCGCCGCCCAGGGCCTGCGCGAACTCCCGCATCCGGACCGGGTCGGAGGCGACGAGGTGCGTGAAGACGTGCGGCAGCTCCGTACAGGGGAGCAGCCCCGGTGCTGAGCTGCCGCGCTCCTCGGGCTTGCCGCCGGCGCCGTCGACCAGCAGGATGCCGAGCCGGTCGGGCCGGGCGGCGGAGGCGAGGGAGGCGGCGACGGCCCGCAGCAGCTCGGTGCGCCCGCTGCCGGCGGGCCCCTCGATGAGCAGGTGCGGGCCCTCGTCGGCGAGGTCGACGCTGAGGGCGCCCTGGGGGCCGGCCCCGAGCACGAGCACGGGCCGCCCGGCGCGCACGGCCTGCGGTGTGCTGCCCGCCGACGCCTCACCGCCCTGCGGACCGACCCGGGGGGCGGTGCGGGCGGAGCCCCGGCTGTCCGACCCCGGGTAGGGGGTGCGGCCGGAGTCGCGGGCGTCCGTGCCGGGGTAGGGGGTGCGGCCGGAGCCCCGGGTGCCCGTGCCTGACGTGCCCGGGTGCGGTGTGCGGCCGGAGCCGTGCGGCTCGGCCGAGGGGTACGGCGTACGGCCGGAGCCCCGGCTCTCACCGGCCGGGTACGGCGTGCGCCCGGAGCCCCGGTCGTCCGTGTCCGGGGACAGGGTGCGGCTGGAGTCACGGCGGTCCGCCCCCGGATACGGCGTGCGCCCCGAGCCCCGGCTCTCGGCCGACGGGTACGGCGTACGGCCGGAGCTCCTGGCCTCGGCCCCTGGATACGGCGTCTCCGACCTCGGGTACGGCGTACGGCCCGTGTCCCGGTCGCCCGCCGACGGGTACGGCGTGCGCCCCGACGCCGGGGTGTCGGGGGAGCGGTGGCTGTCGGTGGCCGTGCGCTGGGGGCCGACGCGTGGGCCCGTGCTCAGCGTGCGGCCCGAGCCGGGGGACTCCAGGTCCGCCCGGGACGGGGGGACGGCCGCGGCCCGGGGCGCCGAGGCGCCCGGCTGCTCCTCGGCCGTGAAGGCCCAGCGGGCCATCAGCGACGCCGGGGTCGCCCGTGCCAGCCCCAGCTCGTCCAGCAGCCGGGCGGAGGGCGGCAGCGCCGCCGTCGTCGGGCGGCCCGCCAGCGCGGCCGAGCCCTCGTCGCGCAAGGGGGCCAGCGCCCGCCCGAACCGCTCGGCCCAGGCCGCCGACACCGCGTCCACCGCGGCCACCGTGCCGTGGCCCGCCGCCTGGCCGCCCGCCGTGCGCAGCAGGCGCAGCGCCGTGGCGACGTCGCCGCTGAGTATCGCGACCGCCCCGCACTCGCGGAAGGCGATGGAGGCCCGGCAGGCGGCGTCGTAGGTCGCGGCCACCGGGGAGGTGGGAGAGGCGGCCGGGGTCTCGGCCAGGCAGACCAGATGGATGCCGGCCGCCGCCCCCGCACCGGCGAGCCGGGCCGTGGTCTCGCGCAGCGCCGCCGTACCGGGGTCGCCGTCCAGCACGACCACCGTGTGCGGGCCCGTGTGGGCGCGGGCCGCCTCGGCCACCTCGGTCCGGTCCAGGTTGGGCCAGCCGGGGCCGAGCGGCCCCTCGTCGAGGCGGCGGACCAGCTCGGCCGTCCGGGCGGCCGCCTGCTCACGGTCGTACGCGAGGAGGAGCCGGCAGTCCTGGCCGTGCGTCGGGCGCAGGTGGGGCAGCCACCCCAGCCAGGACCACTCGCGCCGCCGCTCCTCCAATGAGCGGGAGCGGTCCGTGGAGATGAGCACGATCTCCAGGTCGAAGGGGGAGTGCAGCGCGGCGAGCTGCGCCACCGTGGCGCGGGCCAGCCCGGCCAGCCGGGCGCGCGGCCCGGCGAGACCCAGCGAACCGGCCTCCCGCAGCCCCACCGTCACGGGCACCGACGGCACATCGGCCCGGTCGGTCGTCCCGAGCCGCACCACCAGCGCCTCCGGGTGCCCGTCGTGGCGCTCCCAGAGCCGGGGCCCCGGGCCCAGCGCGGTCAGCAGCACGGCCGCCGGGTCCGGCCAGGTGCCCTCGGGCGCGGACGGCACGGCGGAGAAGGGGGAGAGCGGCGAGGCGGGGGTGGCGAGGTGGCGGTGCCCGGAGTCGCCGGAGGAGGCGTACGGGTCTGCGCCCGTGGCGTCGGGGGAGGCGGTGTGCGGGTGACCGGACGACGGGGTGGCCCCCGCCTCCTGCCACGGGTCCCGGCCCGGCCGCTCCGGCCCTCGCGCCTGCTCGCCCCTGCTTCCGCCGCCGCCCTTGAGCCGCCGGGCCCAGGCGCCTATGCCCCCGCGCCGGGGCGTCTCACCGGTGCCGAACTGCTCTCGGCCGCCGTGGGTGCGCTGACGCGGGGGCGCCGACGCCTCGGGGGCACCGTGCCCGGATTCGTCACCGGAGCCGCGACCGGGTTCGTAACCGGAGCCGGAGCCGCGACCGGATTCGTGACCGGCACCTGAGCCGGAGCCATCCCCGGAGCCGCGACCGGACTCGTAACCGGAACCGGAGCCACCCCCGCCCCCGGAGCCGCGACCGGAACCGGAGCCGCCCCCGGAGCCTTGGCCAGGCCCCTGCCCCCCGTACCCCGCCTGCTCCGAGCCGAAGGCGTAGGGCGACGGGCGCCCGTACGCGTCCCCCTGGCCGTCGTCGCCATTGCTGCCGCTGCTGCCGCCGCTGCCGCCGCCGTCGCTGCCGTGCGGGTGGGCCGCAGAGGGGGCCGCCGCGGCGGCGGACGCGCCGCCGGAGCGGTGGGGGACCGGGGCGTGCGGCTCCGTCTCGGCGCGGCTCACCCGCAGGTGGCCCTCGCCGTCCGGGGTCGTCGGCAGCGTCACCGTGCGCGGGCCCGCCGTGAGCCGGAGGGTCGATTCGCCGAGCCGCAGCAGGGCGCCGGGCGGGAAGCGGACGGGCCGGTCGCGGACCTCCGTACCGTCCAGAGAGGTGCCGTTCGTCGAGCCGAGGTCGGCGACCGAGACCCGGCCGTCCTCGGAGACCGTCACCGCGCAGTGCAGGCGCGACACGTCCGGGTCGTCCAGCGGGACATCGGCCTCGGCGGAGCGGCCGATCCGGATCTGCCCGCCGTGCAGCAGGTGGACCCCGCCCGCGTCCGGACCGGCGACCACGTGGAGCTGGGCCGGAGCGGCGTCGTCCGTCGCCTCCTCCTCGCCGGGGACCTGGAGCGAGAGCACCGCCCCGTCCACCAGCGGCGGCTCACCGAGGGGTATGCGCTGGGCGTCCAGCCGCTCCCGGCCGGCGAAGAGGACGACCGCCCCGCCGCTCTGGGAGCCCTCGGGCCCCGAGACGGCCTGGGCCAGGCCGGAGGCGACAGCGGCCAGAGCCGTCCCGGCGGGGGCGGTGACGAGCACGTCGCAGGCGCGCGCCGGGGTCTGGCCGCTGCGCGGCGCGAGGACGGTCAGCCGGATCTGCATCGCCGTCGGCGGTCCCTTCTGCGCGGGGTGCCCGGCCGGGGAAACGCCCTGTGATTCCCCCCACCCGGCACGGACAGGTCGTCCGTACAGGTCGTCACGGACCCCGGGCTTCCGGCCCGTCAGATCCGTCCTTGGAGGCATCCTCGCACCTGCCACTGACAACACGCCCGGCGGTCACCTTTGAATGATCTTGAATGGTCTGCTGTGGGCGCAAAAGTGCCTGCTTGCGTCCGGTTCCCGCCGCTCAGGAGCCGTTGCGAGGGCGGTCCGCCGCATCCCGGACGGGCTGACGGCACTGTTGTTCGAGCCTGCGATCCCCGAGCGTGGGCCCCGTGCGGCAACCATCTGTCCGATGTGCGCGTCTTCCCCCGGAACGCGCTCTCCGGGCCCCTTGTCCGACACCACCCCGGCCCCTTGTCCAGCGGCATTAGAGTGGGCCGGAACATGGGCCGGGGTATCGGCCCAGGGCATCCGGGCGGGCCCGGGGGACCGCAAGCACCACGATCAGCAGGGAGCGCATGACGTGCGGCCGGTAGGCAGCAAGTACCTGCTCGAGGAGCCGCTCGGACGCGGCGCCACGGGCACCGTCTGGCGAGCCCGCCAGCGGGAGACCGCGGGCGCCGAGGCGGCCGTCGCCGGTCAGCCCGGCGAGACCGTGGCGATCAAGGTCCTCAAGGAGGAGCTGGCCAACGACGCCGATGTCGTGATGCGGTTCCTGCGGGAGCGCTCGGTCCTGTTGCGGCTCACGCACCCGAACATCGTGCGCACCCGCGACCTGGTCGTCGAAGGGGACCTCCTCGCTCTGGTGATGGACCTGATCGATGGTCCCGACCTCCACCGCTACCTGCGCGAGAACGGCCCGCTCACCCCGGTCGCCGCGGCCCTGCTCACCGCGCAGATCGCCGACGCGCTCGCCGCCAGCCACGCCGACGGGGTCGTCCACCGCGACCTCAAGCCGGCCAACGTCCTGCTGGACGAGCGCGACGGCGGGATGACCCCGATGCTCACCGACTTCGGCATCGCGCGGCTGGCCGACTCCCCGGGCCTGACCCGGACGCACGAGTTCGTCGGCACCCCCGCCTATGTGGCCCCGGAGTCCGCCGAGGGCCGCCCGCAGACCTCCGCCGTGGACATCTACGGCGCGGGCATCCTGCTGTACGAGCTGGTCACCGGCCGCCCGCCGTTCGCCGGGGGCACCGCCCTCGAAGTCCTGCACCGGCACCTCAGCGAGGAGCCCCGCCGCCCCTCCACCGTCCCCGAACCGCTGTGGACGGTCATGGAGCGGTGCCTGCGCAAGGACCCCGACCAGCGGCCCAGCGCCGAGAACCTGGCCCGCGGCCTGCGTACGGTCGCCTCGGGCATCGGCGTCCACGCCGACTCCGCCCAGATCGCCGCCGCCGAAGGGGTGGGCGCCCTGCTCGCCCCCGACCCGGCGCCCACGGCCGTCCCGGAGGCGCCCGGAGCCGCCGACCCCACCCAGGTGCTGCCGAGCAACGCGGGCTCGTACGACCCCGCCGCCGCCACCAGCGTCCTCCCGCAGACCGCGGGTCCGGGCGGCCCTGGCTCCAACCAGGGACCCGGCGGCCGGGGACCCGGCAACCAGGGGCCCGGTGGCCATGCCGACCCGACCGCCGTCATGCCGCCCGTCCCGCAGGGCCCCGACGGGCCGCCGCAGCCGGACGGCCCGCACCCCTGGCAGTCGCAGCTCCAGGCGGCCCGCGACCGCAACGAGCAGACGCAGGTGCAGTACCTGGACCCGAGCCAGGACCCGCTGCGCCGCCGCCCCCAGCGCCAGGCGCCCCAGCAGCCTCCCCAGCGGCAGCAGCAGCCCCCGCAGCACAGGCAGCAGCCGCTCCAGCAGCAGTACCCGCATGCACAACAGCAGCAGCACCAGCAACAGCAGCCTCAGCGCTACCAGGCCCCGCCGCAGCAGCCCCAGCGGCAGCAGTACGCGCCGCAGCAGCCCCCGCAGCCGCAGCAGCCCCAGCCGCCCGCCCCGCGCGAGCCGCGTCCGCCCCGGCAGCGCAGCGCCAACCCGATGCGCATCCCCGGCCTCGGCTGCCTCAAGGGCTGCCTGTTCACCGTGGTGCTGCTGATCATCGCCGGCTGGCTCATCTGGGAGCTGACCCCGCTCCAGGACTGGGTCGCCCAGGGCAAGGGCTACTGGGAAGCGATCGGCGACGCCCTCGGCACGGTCACCGACTGGATCTCCAAGATCGGTGAGGCCACCGGTGACGGAGGTACGGACGGGGCCTGACGGCAACCCTGTCCCTTTGTCGACTTCTCCGGGCCTATTTGGCCCGGAGAAGTGCAGGTTGGCACCGTCCCGGGCACGCACCACCCCGAACGCCGCGTAACTTTGTCGACCGGGGGTCCACCGCCAGCCGCTGAGGGAGCAGTCTTGGCACGGAATATCGGCAGCCGGTACACGGCCCACCAGATCCTGGGACGCGGCAGCGCCGGCACGGTGTGGCTCGGCGAAGGGCCCGAGGGCCCGGTCGCCATCAAACTGCTCCGTGAGGACCTCGCGTCCGACCAGGAGCTCGTGGGCCGCTTCGTACAGGAGCGCACCGCCCTGCTCGGGCTCGACCACCCCAACGTGGTCGCCGTCCGGGACCTCGTGGTGGACGGCAACGACCTCGCCCTGGTCATGACCCTCGTACGCGGCACCGACCTGCGCACCCGCCTGGACCGCGAACGCCGCCTCGCCCCCGAGGCCGCCGTCGCGATCATCGCGGACGTCGCCGACGCCCTGGCCGCCGCCCACAAGGCCCAGGTGGTCCACCGGGACGTCAAGCCCGAGAACATCCTGCTCGACATGGAGGGCCCCCTCGGCCCCGGCGGCGCGCACCCGGCCCTGCTCACCGACTTCGGCGTGGCCAAGCTCATCGACACCCCGCGCCGCACCAAGGCGACCAAGATCATCGGTACGCCGGACTACCTGGCCCCCGAGATCGTCGAGGGCCTCCCGCCGCGCGCCGCCGTCG
Source organism: Streptomyces sp. NPDC007346 (assembly GCF_040703535.1). Lineage (NCBI taxonomy): Bacteria > Bacillati > Actinomycetota > Actinomycetes > Kitasatosporales > Streptomycetaceae > Streptomyces > Streptomyces sp. NPDC007346. The sequence goes on along the minus strand of NZ_JBEYKR010000019.1, from coordinate 28,032 downwards.
ACATCTACGCCCTGGCGACCGTGCTGTACGAGCTGCTCGCCGGGTTCACCCCCTTCGGCGGCGGCCACCCGGGCGCGGTCCTGCGCCGCCACGTCACCGAGACCGTCGTCCCGCTCCCCGGCATCCCCGAGGAGCTGTGGCAGCTCCTGGTGCAGTGCCTGGCCAAGGCCCCGGCCTCCCGCCTGCGCGCCTCCGAGCTCGCCATACGCTTGCGGGAGCTGCTCCCGCTCCTCGCGGGCATCCCGCCGCTGGACGTGGACGAGCCCGGCGGCGACGAGGCGGAGCAGCAGGCCCCCGCGTACGACGAACAGCAGTACACCCCGTCCGCCGAGGAGCCCCGCCGCCGCGGGGCCGTCCCGCTGGTGCCGGGTTCCGCCCCGGACTCCAACCGGGACACCCATACGAGCATGCGCGTCCCCGCCCCCGACGAGCTGGCCGGCGGCCCCCTCGGCACCGCCCGCGCCCCGCGCGCCCCCGGAAAGCCGCGCCCCGGCTCCGCCCGCAACAAGGCGGCGGCCGTCCGCAAGCGCCGCATCACCCTGGGCGCCGCCGCCCTCCTGCTGTGCGCGGCCGTGGGGGTGGGCGGCTGGCTGGCCACGGGCGGCGGGGACGGGGATCCGACGCCCCAGGACAGCGAGAACTCGGCTCCCGCGATCCCGTAGAAGCCTTCCCGGGAAGGGTTCGGGGGAGGGCTGAGAGGCGGGTTCCGCGGCGGGGTGCCGGAACGGGTTCCCGGGGGAGGGCGAGCTTCATCCGCCATGCCGTTACGCTGGACCCGTGGCAGTCGTCGATATTTCCGAAGAGCTGAAGTCCCTCTCCTCGACCATGGGGTCGATCGAGGCCGTCCTGGACCTGGATGCGCTGAGGGCGGACATCGCCGCGCTCGAGGAGCAGGCAGCGGCACCGTCCCTGTGGGACGACCCGGACGCGGCCCAGAAGATCACCAGCAAGCTTTCGCACCTCCAGGCCGAGGTCCGCAAGACCGAGGCCCTGCGCAGCCGTATCGACGACCTCGGAGTCCTCTTCGAGCTCGCCGAGGACGAGGGCGACGCCGACGCGCTCGCCGAGGCCGAGACCGAGCTGGAGTCGGTGCGCAAGGCGCTGGACGAGATGGAGGTCCGCACCCTCCTGTCCGGCGAGTACGACGCCCGCGAGGCGCTCGTCACCATCCGCGCCGAGGCCGGTGGCGTGGACGCCGCCGACTTCGCGGAGAAGCTCCAGCGCATGTACCTCCGCTGGGCGGAGCGGCACAACTACAAGACCGAGGTCTACGAGACCGCGTACGCCGAAGAGGCCGGCATCAAGTCGACCACCTTCTCCGTCCAGGTCCCGTACGCCTACGGCACCCTCTCCGTCGAGCAGGGCACCCACCGCCTGGTGAGGATCTCGCCCTTCGACAACCAGGGCCGCCGCCAGACGTCCTTCGCGGGCGTCGAGGTGCTCCCGGTCGTGGAGCAGACCGACCACATCGAGATCGACGAGTCCGAGCTGCGCGTCGACGTGTACCGCTCCTCGGGCCCCGGCGGACAGGGCGTCAACACCACGGACTCCGCGGTCCGTCTGACCCACCTGTCGACCGGCATCGTCGTCTCCTGCCAGAACGAGCGCTCGCAGATCCAGAACAAGGCGTCCGCGATGAACGTCCTCCAGGCCAAGCTCCTCGAGCGCCGCCGCCAGGAGGAGCAGGCGAAGATGAACGCGCTCAAGGGCGACGGCGGCAACTCCTGGGGCAACCAGATGCGTTCGTACGTCCTCCACCCGTACCAGATGGTCAAGGACCTGCGTACGGAGTTCGAGATGGGCAACCCCGAAGCGGTCTTCAACGGCGAGATCGACGGTTTCGTCGAGGCGGGCATCCGCTGGCGCAAGCAGCGCGAGAAGTAGCCTCGGCCGTACGAAGGTTGGGCCCGGACAGGCAACTGTCCGGGCCCGTTCGCGTCGGGGCACCGCTGCGACGAGTTGGGGGGACGCTGTGCCCGATGCGTCACAGTCGTGCTGCCGAATAGCCGTCAAGAACCCTCATAAGGGTGTGTACTGCACACAACGGCCTTGACGGAATCCTTAACTCTGGCCAGGGTGCTAGAGCAGCATGCGTATGTCTGGGACAGGTGTGAACCGGGGGGCTGGCGGGGTGACCACGACACGACGTGGCCCTGCCGAGGCGATTCCCCGCAGGGCCGTGGCCCCGCATATGGCTGCTCCAATGACGAGATCAGCTACTGGGGGTAGCAACAGATGACGAAGAAGACGCGCGTTCGCGTCGCGCGGATAGCCGCGGGTGCGGTTATCGCAGCAGGTGCCTCGCTGACCGCCGCGGGCGCGGCGCAGGCACTGGAGATCGGGGTCGACGCCGGCTCCGGTACCGAGGTGACGATCCAGAACGACGCCAACCCGGCCGGCGGTGCCGACCAGGGCGGCGCGTCCGGCGAGAACCCCATCGGCGGTGCTGACCAGGGCGCTGACCAGGGTGGTGCTGACCAGGGCGGTGCTGACCAGGGCGGTGCTGACCAGGGCGGTGCTGACCAGGGTGGTGCTGACCAGGGCGGTGCTGACCAGGGCGGTGCTGACCAGGGCGGTGCTGACCAGGGTGGCGCTGACCAGGGCGGTGCCGATCAGGGCGGTGCCGATCAGGGCGGTGCCGATCAGGGCGGTGCTGACCAGGGTGGCGCTGACCAGGGCGGTGCCGACCAGGGTGGCGCTGACCAGGGCGGTGCCGACCAGGGCGGCAACGGCAATGGTGGCAACCAGGGTGGTGGCGACCAGGGCGGCAACGGCAACCAGGGTGGCAACGGCAATGGTGGCAACCAGGGTGGTGGCGACCAGGGCGGCAACGGCAACCAGGGTGGCAACGGCAATGGTGGCAACCAGGGCGGTGCCGACCAGGGTGGCGCTGACCAGGGCGGTGCCGACCAGGGTGGCGCTGACCAGGGCGGTGCCGACCAGGGTGGCGCTGACCAGGGCGGCAACGGGAACAACGGCGGCAACGGCAACAGCGGCACCACCGGCAACAACGGCGGCACCACCGGCTCCAACACCTCCGGTTCCGTGACCGGTGGCGACGACGCCTGCACCGTCGAATCCGGCGTGGTCGAGTGCGCCGACAACACGGGCCCCAACAGCGTCGGCAACCAGCCGGTCGAGCAGAGCAAGGGCAAGGAAGAGCTCGCCGAGACCGGTGCGGCCGAGACGACCTTCCTGGTCATCGGCGCCGCGACGATGATCGCCGGCGGCATCGGCTTCCGCATCCTGCCGCGTCTGGTCGGCGGCGGCCGCACGGTCGCCTAGGGTCTCGCGCGGACCCCGCTGACCACCGCGTACGGGCGCACCTGAACCCCGTACGGGGGTCGGCACGGCACAGCGAAGGGCCCGGGAGGCCGTACAACGCCTCCCGGGCCCTTCTGCGTGCTTCCTGTGTGCGCGAACCGCCTCCGGCGGCCGTACGCGGGCGCCCTCAGGCCCCCGCCGCTTCACGGCGCCCGGCGGGGGTGCAGCTCTTCCAGAGGCCCCCAAGGGGCCGTACAGGGGGAACAGGCAGTTCGGCGGGGTCAGGCGGTCTGGTGGGCCAGCAGCGCGAGCGCCGCCAGCAGCACGACCATCAGGGCGATCAGCGCGGCCGGGTTCATCCCGGCCAGCGGGCCCTGCCCCTGCTCCTCCAGCATCTGCTGCCGCACGGCACGGCAGACGCGGCAGCGCCCCTCGGTGACGGGGGCCGCGCAGTTCGCGCACACCAGTCGGTCATAGGTCATGCGCATTCCTCCTCCCGCGCGGCGGAGCCGCTGACTGCTTCTCTCTCCGCACAACGCTCCGGGAAACGCAACCGTTCCCCCCACCACTGTGCCAGCTCCCGCGGCTTTCGGCGCGGCCCGCCGGACAAGGGGTGGTCCGACCCGATGCGTTCTGGGTGGCGATCCGCCATAAAACGCCCATTGCCGGACGCCGCCTGCGCGCGTGAGCCCGGTTCGCGTATGGTCACGCTCACCTACTCCCGGCCGACCGTGGTGCATCCGTGATCCGATTCGACAACGTCTCCAAGACCTACCCGAAGCAGACCCGACCGGCTCTGCGCGATGTCTCGCTGGACATCGAGAAGGGTGAGTTCGTCTTCCTGGTGGGCTCCTCCGGCTCCGGCAAGTCGACCTTCATGCGGCTGATCCTGCGCGAGGAGCGCGCCAGCACGGGCATGGTCCATGTGCTCGGCAAGGACCTCGCGCGGCTGTCCAACTGGAAGGTGCCGCAGATGCGCCGCCAGCTGGGCACGGTCTTCCAGGACTTCCGCCTGCTGCCCAACAAGACCGTCGCGCAGAACGTGGCCTTCGCCCAGGAGGTCATCGGCAAGCCGCGCGGCGAGATCCGCAAGGCCGTGCCCCAGGTGCTCGACCTCGTCGGCCTCGGCGGCAAGGAGGAGCGGATGCCCGGTGAGCTCTCCGGTGGTGAGCAGCAGCGTGTGGCCATCGCGCGGGCCTTCGTCAACCGCCCGATGCTGCTGATCGCGGACGAGCCGACCGGCAACCTCGACCCGCAGACCTCCGTCGGCATCATGAAGCTGCTGGACCGGATCAACCGGACCGGCACCACCGTGATCATGGCGACCCACGACCAGAACATCGTCGACCAGATGCGCAAGCGCGTCATCGAGCTCGAACAGGGCCGTCTCGTACGTGACCAGGCGCGCGGCGTCTACGGCTACCAGCACTGACCGAGGGGCCCGCGGGCTCCTCGCGCATTTCGAGTATCGAGCACTGAAAGGACGCCATGCGCGCCCAGTTCGTCCTGTCGGAGATCGGCGTCGGTCTCCGTCGCAACCTCACGATGACCTTCGCCGTCGTGGTCTCCGTCGCCCTCTCGCTCGCCCTGTTCGGGGGCGCGCTGCTGATGCGCGAACAGGTCAGCACGATGAAGGACTACTGGTACGACAAGGTCAACGTCTCGATCTTCCTCTGCAACAAGAACGACGCCAAGGACATGCCCAAGTGTGCGAAGGGCGCTGTCACCGCGGAGCAGAAGGCCCAGATCAAGGCCGACCTGGAGAAGATGGAGGCCGTCCAGAAGCCGGTCCACTTCGAGACGGTCGACGAGGCGTACAAGCACTACCAGGAGCAGTTCGGCGACTCCCCGATGGCGGGCAACATCACGCCCGACCAGATGCAGGAGTCGTTCCGCGTCAAACTGAAGGACCCGCAGAAGTACAAGGTCGTCGCGACGGCCTTCGCGGGGCGCGACGGGGTGCAGTCCGTCCAGGACCAGCGGTCCATCCTGGACAACCTCTTCGAGCTGATGAACGGCATGAACGTCGTCGCGATCTACGTGATGATCCTGATGCTCGTCATCGCGTTGATCCTGATCGTCAACACCGTGCGCGTCTCCGCGTTCAGCCGGAGACGTGAGACAGGCATCATGCGCCTGGTGGGAGCCTCCGGCTTCTACATCCAGGCCCCCTTCATCATGGAGGCGGCCGTCGCCGGCCTCATCGGCGGGCTGCTGGCCTGCGCGATGCTGCTCGGCGGCCGGTACTTCCTGATCGACGGCGGCCTCGCGCTCCAGGAGAAGCTGAACCTGATCAACTTCATCGGCTGGGACGCGGTCCTCACGAAGCTGCCGCTGGTCCTCGCGATCGGCCTCCTGATGCCGGCCGTCGCCGCGCTCTTCGCGCTGCGCAAGTATCTGAAGGTATGACTTACGCCTCCTGGGGCGCGCGGGCAAGTACCCGTGCGCCCCAGGAGGCTTGTCCTAGACTCGGCGCCATGTCGGGTTGTTCGCACCGCTTTCGGCCCCGCGGCCTCTGCCGCGGGGCGGCCCTGGCATTGCTCTTCGGGTGCGTCCTCGCCACGGGCGCGGCGACCGGTTCGCTGCCGCAGGACCCCGACCCTCTCCCGGAACTCCCGGCGCGCGCCGTCGCCTCCACCCTCGCCCCGGTCGACCGCGAGGAGATCGAGGACGCGGCGGCGAAGGCCGAGGCCGACGGCAAGTCCGTGAAGGACGCGGCCGGGGAGGTCGTCAGCCGCAGCGGGGACCGCTGGGGCGCGGTCTACGACGAGCGGGAGTACGAGGAGTTCGAGCAGGCCCTCGACGGTTCGTACCTGGGCGTCGGACTCTCCGCCCGCCGCACGGCCGGCGGGGGCGTCGCCGTCTCCCGGGTCCAGCCCGGCGGGCCCGCCGACCGGGCCGGCATCCGCGAGGGCGACCTGCTCCGCACGGTCGACGGCCGCCGCGTCGACCGGCGCCCCGTCCCCGAGGTCGTCGCCCTGCTCCGCGGGGACGGTACGGGGGCCGGGGAAGGCACCCGCGTCGTCCTCGGTCTCGTACGGGACGGAAAGCCCTCCTCGCAGACGCTGGAACGCGCCCGTCTGACGCCCGACGCGGTCACCGTGAGCCGCCTGGGCACCGGCCCCTCCGCGACGCTCCTCCTCAAGGTCGCCACGTTCACCAAGGGGACCGGCGAGGAGGTACGGAACGCGGTCCGCGCGGCCCCCGAGGACGCCGGGATACTCCTGGACCTCCGCGCCAACTCCGGCGGCCTGGTCACCGAGGCCGTCACCGCCGCCTCCGCCTTCCTGGACGGCGGCCTGGTCGCCACGTACGACGTACGCGGCGAGGAGCAGGCCCTGTACGCGGACCCCGGCGGCGACACCGAGCGGCCCGTGGTGGTCCTGGTCGACGGCGGCACGATGAGCGCGGCCGAGCTGCTCACCGGCGCCCTCCAGGACCGCGGCCGCGCGGTCACCGTGGGCTCGCGCACCTTCGGCAAGGGCTCGGTGCAGATGCCCAGCGAGCTTCCGGGCGGTTCGGTGGCCGAGCTGACCGTGGGCCACTACCGCACTCCGGCCGGCCGGAGCGTCGAGGGACGGGGCATCACACCCGACCTGGTGGTGCGCGAGAGGGCCCAGCAGCGGGCCGAGACGGTATTGAGTGGCCTCGGGGGTGGGTCGTAGTGCGAAAATGACCGCACTATGGCAAAGGAAAAAGACACCGGGCGCAAGATGATCGCGCAGAACAAGAAGGCGCGGCACGACTACACGATCCTCGACACCTACGAGTGCGGCCTCGTGCTCATGGGCACCGAGGTGAAGTCCCTGCGCATGGGCCGGGCCTCCCTGGTCGACGGGTTCGTCCAGATCGACGACCACGAGGCGTGGCTGCACAACATCCACGTACCCGAGTACGTCCAGGGCACCTGGACCAACCACACGGCCAAGCGCAAGCGCAAGCTGCTCCTCCACCGGGCCGAGATCGACAAGCTGGCGTCGAAGTCCCAGGAGAGCGGCCACACGATCGTGCCGCTCGCCCTGTACTTCAAGGACGGCCGGGTCAAGGTCGAGATCGCGCTGGCGAAGGGCAAGAAGGAGTACGACAAGCGCCAGACGCTCCGCGAGAAGCAGGACACGAGGGAGACGAACCGCGCGATCTCGGCGGCCCGCAGGCGGCAGCGCAACGCCTGACCGGGGCCGCCGTGGCCGGGGGCGCCGCCCCCGGTGGGAATACGCTGGCATCGTCCGCCGTTGTTCACGTACGATGGGCCGTGCACCTCAGCGAAGGTGCGCGTTTTGAAAAATCAACATGGGGATGATCGGTTTCGACAGCGGATGTCGAAGCAGGGGAAGCGAGTCGAGGAAGCGGCAATGATCTCGTAAACCATATGTCGCAAACAATAATCGCCAATTCCAAGCGCGATTCCTCCGCCTTCGCCCTCGCTGCCTAATTAGCAGCTAAGCGAAGACTCTGCGGAGTGTCAGCCCGGGGGTGATCCCGACCCGGATCCTGGCATCAACTAGGGATCTAAACTTCTCGGCCCGGCCACGGGGCCGAGAAGGAAACCAAACAGTGGCTGAGCCTGTCGGAGGCTTGTTCGCGTGACCTCCGGGGCCGAGAAAAGCGTAGCGAACTGCACTCGGAGAAGCCCTGGTTCCGCACCGTTGGACGCGGGTTCGATTCCCGCCATCTCCACCACCCCATGTAAACCTCTGCCCCGCGAGTTCGCTCGCGGGGCAGAGGTTTTTTCATGGCGCAGAGGCGTTTCACGGCAGCGAGCGGGTGAGCCACACCACTTCTTTGCTGCCCTCCGTGGAGACGCGGTCCCGCTCGAATCCGAGCTTCTCCAGGACGCGGAGCGAGGGCGTGTTCCACGTGCCGACGGTGGACCAGAGCCGCTTCCGCCCGGTCGCGGCGGCGGCGTCGAGCACCGCGCGGGCCGCCTCGGTGGCGTAGCCGCGTCCGTGCGCGTGCTGGAACAGCTCGTAGGCGATCTCGGGCTCCTCCAGGGTGGCGCGGCCGATGATCAGGCCGCAGTAGCCGATGAAGTCGCCCTCGGCGCGGCGCTGGACGGGCAGGAGGGCGATGCCCGTGGTCTCCGTCGCGGTGAGCAGTTCCACGATCCCCTTCCGGCCGCGCTCGACCGTGAAGGTCTCCTCGCCGCGTTCGGACAGCAGGGCGCTGAACTCGGCCGCGTCCGACTCGGCCCAGGGCCGCAGTACCAGCCGCTCGGTCTCCAGGTGGAAGGGCATGGTCTCGTAGGCAGACATGCCCCCACCCTGCCCCATGACATGAGCGGGCCGGGCCGCGGCGGTCATCCGTGCGGCCCGGCCCGGCCCTGTGCTGCTGGTGCTGTCCGTCAGCTCCCGTACGCGTCGCTCTTCACGCCGTCGGTGAAGGCCGCCCACTGGGCCGGGGCGAAGTGGAGGCGGGGGCCGTGCTGGTTCTTGCTGTCGCGGACTGCTCGGCCGCCGTCGGAGAGGGGGGCCACCTCCACGCAGTTGTCCTGCTGGCCGCTTGCGGTGGCCTTGACGAACGGGCCGACGACGGTGGCGGTGGCGGTGGTCATGATGGCTTCCTCTTGTCTTGTTCGCGGCGCATCAGGCCCATGATGTCGGTGATGCGCGTCAGTGAATCGGCCGGGCTCAGAGCACTGGCCCGGAGGTTGTCGAAGGCGTCCGAGAACGCGTCGAGCTGTCCGGTCTGGTCCATGAACAGCGTCCCGGTCAGGTTGGCCACGCAGGCGATGCTGGGGTCCGCCGGGAAATCGAAGAGCACGAAGGGGCTCTGTACGCCCGCGTGCGCGCCCGCCTCGAACGGAAGCACCTGCAACGTGATGTTGCTGCGTTCCGTGAGGCGCGTCAGGTGGTGGAGCTGGTCCAGCATCACCGCATAGCCGCCGACCACCTGGCGCAGCGCGCCCTCGGTCACGATCGCCCAGATCTTCGGCGGGTGTTCGCCGTCCAGGATGGACTGGCGCTCCATCCGCACCGTGATCAGTGAGTCCACATGTCCGGGCGGCAGGACCGCCGGTCCGGCCGTGATGATGTGGCGCGTGTAGTCGGGCGTCTGCATCAGGCCCGGCACGATCATGCCCTCGAACGTCCGGATGCCGGCCGCCGAGCCCTCCAGCGCGATGAAGTCGCGGTACTCGCGCGGCAGCGCGTCCTCGTAGGCGATCCACCAGCCACGGGACTTGGCGTCCTTCGCCGCCTCCACGAAGGCGGTGATCTGCTTCTCGTCGGTGACGTCGTAGAGGGCGAGCAGAGCCTTCAGGTCGGTACGGGAGACGCGGACGTCCCCGCTCTCTATCCGGCTCATCTTGGACTGGGAGAAGCCGAGTTCGTCGCCGACCGCCTCGGCCGTCAGGTTGGCCTTGCGGCGCAGTTGCCGCAGGTCCGAACCGAGTCGACGGCTCCTGATCGTCTGGCCCATCACGCTCCTCGAATGTGTCGGTGCTCAGTTTGCCCGCTGCTCCGGCGGGAGCGCTAGCAAGAGGATATGCATACATGCGAAAGGGTAGTTGCAGATCGGGTGTATGCAGAGCTACGGTGTCCCTGTCGGTCACGGAACGTCATCCCATGATGGCGAAGCGTGGCAACGCCCGTGGTGCGAGCCGGGATTCCGCCTGCCCGCACCGCATGCCGAGAGGTGAACTCTGGTGTCCAGCGAAGAGCCGACCTTTACTTTCCCCGCCGCCGAGGGGTCCGTCCGGGCGGCTAGAAAATCTGTACGTGGGGTGATGCGTGACTGGGGGCTCGGTGACGAGCTGTCGGAGACCGCGGAGCTTCTCGTCAGCGAACTCGTCACCAACGCCGTCCTGCACGCCACGGGCAGCCCCTCCTGTCGTGTCACCTGTGCGCGGTCCGCAAGTTCCTTCACCGTGACCGTCGTTGACCACGGTGGCGGTCTCCCGGTCGTCCGGCACGGCGACCTGGGCGCCACCTCGGGGCGAGGGCTGCTCCTGGTGGAGAGTCTCGCCGACGACTGGGGCGTACGCGCCCTGCCCCGGGGCAAGGCCACCTACTTCGTCCTCTCCGTGCCGCGGTCGCGGGCCGGTGACGGCCCGGCCGGAGACCCCCGCGCTCTGGAGGAGCCCCGTGACAGACAGGTCCGGACCGGCGCCGGGGACGACACCGGGGCTCCGGGTGCCGCTGGTCCGGGAGGAGCCGGCCGCGTACGTCCTGCTCTTCGGCCCGCACGGAGAGCGGCGCGAGGCGCTCACCACCGCTCAGCTCATGTCGCTCGTCGTGGACGCCGCCGGAGAGCTGGGGTTCGTGCTCTCGGTGCCCCCGCGCGGTTCGTGACGGGCCGATGCGCCGCCCCCGTAATCCCTTTACCGTCGAAAGGCTGATCCCCCATGCACCGACCGATGTATGCCGCAGCGCTCGTGGAGGGCAGCGAGGCCGCCCGTGACCTGGCCGAGGCGCTGCGACTGGCGGGCTTCTCCCTGCCCTCCCTCTACGGTGACATCCCCACCATCACCGACAAGGCGCTCGTCCACCTCGGTGGCGCCTCCGCCGAAGTCGTACGCGAGTTGGCCGCGTGGATCCGCGAACGGGCCTGAAGTGCCGGTTCCTGGGGGCGGGTCAGTCGGTCGCGGCCGGTGGATCGGGCCACCGCCTTCCCTCCGGGCGCCGAAGATGAGGGCGGGAAGAGGAACCGGCCGTCGTGGTCCGGGGAACAGCCGTGGAGGTGGCCCTGCGCCAGGAGCCGGCGCGGTGCCAGGATGGCGCCCATGCCCACGCCCCCCACCACCGACGCGAAGATCACTGATTACTACGAGACCGCCTACGACGAATCCGATCGTCTGACCGGACCGGCAGACGGCGTGCTGGAGATGGTGCGCACACAGGAACTCCTGCGCCGACACCTGCCCCCACCCCCGCGACCGTGCTCGACGTCGGCGGTGGCCCCGGCGTGCACGCCCGCTGGCTCGCCGAGGACGGCTACGCGGTTCACGTGGTGGACCCCGTGGCCCGACACGTCGCCCAAGCGGCCGCAATCGATGGCGTCACGGCCGAACTCGGCGACGCACGCGCTCTGACCGCCGCCGATGGTTCCTACGACGCCGTACTCGTCATGGGGCCGCTGTACCACCTGCTCGACGGCGATGACCGGCTTCAGGCTCTTCGAGAGCTGCCCGCGCTGTGCGTCCTGGCGGCCTGGTCGCCGCTGCCGCCATCGGCCGGTACGCCTCGCTGTTCGAGCACACCGCCACCACGCTCCTCGCCACCAGGTGGCCGGTACACGACTCGGTGGAAACGATCCTTCGGGAGGGCCACTACATCGCCAACAGGGGCTTTACCGATGTGGCGTTCCACACCCCGGCGAGCTGACCGGGGAACTTGCGGACGCCGGGCTGGAGCAGGTGGCCCTGTACGGTGTCGAGGGCCCGGCCTGGGGCGCGGTCAAAGCCGCCGAACTCCACGCGGGCACCTCGGTCACGGACACTGGCGCTGTTCCGGGCCGCGCTGGCTGCCGCCCGCCTTGCCGAGCCCTACCCCGAGTTGTTGGCCGCCGCATCACACCTGCTGGCCGTGGCCCGTCCCGCCCTCTGACAGGGAACGCACAGTCCTTACCGCCCTCGCGCTGATGGGCGCGGCCCACTTCCGGGCAGGCGCAGTGCTCGTGGAAGGCGACCTGGCCGCCAAAGACCTGGCCGAGGCGCTCGAAAGCGTGTGGCGAAAGTACGTACGGTGAGTGCCGAGGGCGGGTTCTGGTAAGTGTGGACATCCCAGCGTTCCTGTCCCCTCTCATCTGGAGCCGTCGATGGCCGTTCGCCGTGTCATGCCCCTCGTCCGGTCGGAAGCCCTGCGGGAGAGCCGGGAGTTCTACGGCCTGCTGGGCTTCGAGGAGGTCATGAACCACGGCTGGATCGTGACGCTCGCCTCGCCGTCCAACCCGTCGGCGCAGGTCAGCCTGGTGACCAGCGACAAGACCGCCCCCGTCACCCCCGACCTGAGCGTGGAGGTCGACGATGTGGACGCGGCCCACGCGGTCGTGCGGGCGAGCGGTGCGGAGATCGTTCATCCGTTGCAGGACGAGGAGTGGGGCGTGCGGCGGTTCATGGTCCGCGACCCCAACGGCCGCGTGGTCAACGTGCTGAGCCACCGCTGACCATCGTCCCCACGTGTGGGGCATCCCTCAAGGCCGCCGCACAGCCGTCCCCGCCGCCGCGATGACCAGGGCCAGGGCCGCCGCGCTCATCGGGGCCGCGTAGCCGAAGACCGTCCCCGCGTGCTCCACCAGCGCGCCGCCCGTGGCCGCCCCGGCCGCCACCCCGCCCAGCAGCGCGGTGACCGAGAGCGTCATGCCCTCGTTCAACCGGCCCGCAGGCGTGGCGCGTTGGATCAGCGTCATGCCCGTGACCATGGTGGGTGCGGTCGCCGCACCCGCCAGCAGCAGGCAGAGCGCCAGGACGGGCAGGGAGGCCGTCGAGGCGGCGGCCAGCAGCGGCAGGGACATCAGCGCCGTCATCCCGGCCAGGCAGAGCAGCAGCCTGCGCCGGACGTCGCGGGCGGGCCGCAGCGCACCGTAGAGCAGCCCCGCCGCGCAGGACCCCGCCGCCTGGAGCGCCAGGATCGCGCCCCCGGCGTGGGCGATGGAGACGACTTCCAGCGCCCCGAACACCGCCCCCGTGGCCAGGAACACCACCAGCAGCGCGGGCATGCCGGGTGTACGGAGAGGGGAGAGCGCGGTCCGGGTGCGGGGGGTGGGCGGCGGCTCCGTCGCGCGCTGGGCGGCGAAGATCAGTACGCCCGTCATCAGCAGGAACGCGCCCACCAGCGTGCCCGCCTCAGGGAACAGCGCCCCGCACAGCGTCGCCGCCAGGACCGGGCCCAGCATGAAGCAGAGCTCGTCGGCGGCCTGCTCGAAGGAGTTCGCGGTGTGCAGGGCCGCCGGGTCGCCCCGGTGCAGGTGAGCCCAGCGGGCCCGGGACATCCCGCCGGTGTTGGGGGTCGTCGCGGTGGCGGCGTACGCGGCGAAGAGCGTCCAGGCCGGGGCGTCGTGGTGCACGCACAGCACCAGCGCCAGCGAGCCGAGCACGGCGAGCGCGGCCGCGGGCACCGCGATCCTGGCCTGCCCGAAGCGGTCCACCAGCCGGGCGGTGAAGGGCGCGACGACCGCCGTCGCGGCGAGCCCGGTCGCGGTGACGGCCCCGGCCAGCGCGTACGAGCCCCGCGACCCGGCGATCATGATGACCGCGCTGACACTGAGCATCCCCATGGGGAGCCGGGCGATCAGGTTCCCCGCCGTGAAGGCGCGGGCGCCGGGGGTGGCGAGCAGCCGGAGGTAGGGGTTGGCGGGCGCGGGCCGCCGTGGGCGCTCGCGCCCCGCGCGCGGGGCCGCCACCAGCTGGCCCCCGGCGACCGTGAGCAGGGGGGTGACGGGAGGGACGGTGCGGGCAGCGGGGGATCTCGGCATGGGGCCAGGCTCGCCCCGCCCCGCCTCTTTGGTCCAACACCTTCTCCCCACCCATTCACGCACCCCTGTTGTGAATGGGGCGGAGCGTTGTAGGTTCGGCGCGTGCCCACCCCCGACACCGACCCCCGGCTCCTGCGCGCCTTCCTCGCCGTCGCCGAGGAGCTGCACTTCACCCGGGCCGCCGCCCGCCTCTTCGTCGCCCAGCAGGCGCTGAGCCGGGACATCCGCCGGCTGGAGCGCGAGCTCGGCGCGGAGCTGTTCGTCCGCACCACCCGGCAGGTCTCCCTCACCCCGGACGGCGAGCGTCTGCTCCCGTACGCGCGCCGGGTGCTCGACGCGCACGCCGAGCTGGCCGCGGCCTTCAGCGGCGGGCCCGCCCGGCCGTTGCTCGTCGACCTGAACAGCGACGGGATGACCGCCTCCCGGGTGCTGGAGCGGGCCCGCGAGCTGGCTCCGGAGTGCGAGCTGATGGCGCGGTTCGAGTCCGGGCTGACCTGGGCCGCCTCCGAGATCCTGGCCGGGCGGCTGGACGTCTCCTTCGGCCGGGCCGCCGGGCTCGCCCCCGGGGTGCGCGCCGGGCTCCGCGTACAGCCGGTGCGGTACGAGCCCATGGCGCTGATGCTGCCGGCCTCCCACCCCCTCGCCGGGCGCGCGGCCATCCCGCTGTCCGAGCTGTCGGGGACGACCGTTCACGCGGGGGCGGGCAACGAGCGGACGCGGGAGTGGACGGACCTCGCGGCCCAGTTGTTCGCCGTATGGGGCATCGAGCTGGCCCCGCCCGTTCCGCTCGCCGTGGGCGTGGCCGAATTTCAACGGGTCATCGCGAAGGCGGGACACCCCGTACTTGCGGTGGTGGACTTCCCTCCGCTGCCGGGGGCCGTGGTGCGTCCGCTCGTCGATCCCGTTCCGCTTTCGCCTCTGACGCTGGTCTGGCGCAGGGGTCTGCGCCACCCCGGAGTGGATGCTCTGCGTCGTGCTACTGCCCAGTTGGGTACGGAAAAAGGCTGGCTCGTGCCCCCCTCCGGAGCCTGGCTTCCGGAGGCGGACCGGTCACTGATGCGCAACCGTTCCTGATCAACTTCGTTGGGGGGGACTTGGGTGTCAATGGCGTGCGCTACATTCGTCCTTCGGGTGCATGGACGCTTGTTCTCGTTGACGAGGTGGGGCTCGTCGACAGTAAAGAACCGGTCAATTTTGGCGCCCTGTTCGTTGAGTGGGGGATGAGCTACACCTGTGGACAACTGGCGCGAAGGTGCTCGAAGCGGGCACACGCACGAACCCGATGACGTCACGATGCAGCTGGACGGGCTGGGACACCGGCTCGCCGAGCTGCCCGGCGAGCCCGTACCGCCGGGCGGTTCCGACGGTCCGGTCTTCGTCGACGAGAGCGGCCGCCGCAGCAAGACCTACCGCCGGCTCGGCTGGGTGGTCGCCTCGCTCTGTGCCGCGTACGCCGTGACGCTGGTCTTCGCCGTCCTCGGCGGCAACTCCACCGCCCCCTGGCTGCCGCTCTCCGGGCAGGAGGAGGCGAAGGCGGAGGAGGCCGAGGTGCGTCCCGCGCCGAGCGACTCCGCGCAGCCCTCCGACGACCCGGACCCGGTCCCCCCGGCCACCGGGCCGACCGGGATCCCGGAGCCGGGCCCCTCCACCCCCACCGCTCCCTCGGCCACCGCCGTCACCGGCCCCACCGGATCCGCGGCCCGCACCCCGTCCGCCTCGCCCTCCGTGACGCCCTCGGACCCCACCGGAAGCGGCAGCGCCACGAAACCGGCCCCCACCACCTCGGCCACCAAGCCTCCCGCCGAGCCCACGAAGCCCACACCCGAGCCGGAGCCCACCGTCAGCACGAGCGCTCCCGCCGAGTCCCCGGAACCTCCGGGGGAAGAAGAGAGCGCCCTCTAAATGACACACCCCGCCCCGCGGGGCAGGAACGACCGGTCCCAGGGGACCGGAGGGAAGCGCACCGGACCCCAGGCGCCCCTGGCGCCGCGCACCGCACGGAAGCGCAACGCGCGCAAGCGGCCCCGGCGCAAGCTCCCCATGCGCTACCTCCTGCCCTTCATGCTGCTGGTCGCCCTGCTCGCCATGCTGATGCTGCGCGGCTACGTGCACAGCGAGATCCTCGCCGACCACCGGGTCCGCCCGCCCGCGCCCACCAGCCAGGTGCCCGAGGAGGTCCTCACGGGCGGGCCCGTCATCGACGCCCGCTCCGCCGACGTGAAGACCCTGTCCCTACCGGACCGCCGGGTCGTGCTCACCTTCGACGACGGGCCCGACCCGGTCTGGACCCCCAGGGTGCTGGACAAGCTGAAGGAGTACGACGCCCACGGCGTCTTCTTCGTCACCGGCACCATGGCCGCCCGTCACCCGGGCCTGGTCCGGCGGATGGTGGAGGAGGGCCACGAGATAGGCCTGCACACCTTCAACCACCCCGACCTCTCCTACCAGTCCACCAGCCGCATCGACCGGGAGCTCTCCCAGAACCAGCTGGCGCTGGCGGGCGCGGCCGGGGTGCGCACCTCGCTGTTCCGGCCGCCGTACTCCTCGTACTCCGCGGCCATGGACAACAAGTCCTGGCCGGTCACCCGGTACATAGGCAGCCGCGGCTACCTCACGGTCGTCAACGACACCGACAGCGAGGACTGGAAGCGCCCCGGCGTCTCCGCCATCGTCGAGCGCGCCACCCCCAGGCACGGCAAGGGCGCCATCGTCCTGATGCACGACTCCGGCGGCGACCGCTCGCAGACCGTGGCCGCGCTCGACCGGATGCTGCCGGACCTCCAGGAGAAGGGCTACACCTTCACCCGGCTCACCACCGCCCTCGACGCCCCCAGCGCGCACACCCCGGTCACCGGCTTCGAGCTCTGGAAGGGCAAGGCGTTCGTCTCCGCCGTCAGCGTCTCGGAGCGCGTCACCGGCGTCCTGGTCGTCGGCCTCGCCGCCATCGGCGTCCTGGTCCTGGCCCGCTTCGGGCTGATGCTGCTGCTCTCCTTCCTGCACGCCCGCAAGGTCCGCCGCAAGGACTTCAGCTGGGGCGAACCCCTCACCCGCCCGGTCTCCGTCCTCGTGCCCGCGTACAACGAACGCGAGTGCATCGAGGCGACCGTGCGCTCCCTGGCCGTCAGCGACCACCCCATCGAGATCATCGTCATCGACGACGGCTCCACCGACGGCACCGCCGACCTCGTCGAGGCGATGCGGCTGCCGGGCGTACGGGTGGTGCGCCAGCAGAACGCGGGCAAGCCGGCCGCCCTCAACAACGGCATCCGGCACGCCCGCTACGACATCGTCGTGATGATGGACGGCGACACCGTCTTCGAACCGTCCACCGTCCGCGAGCTGGTCCAGCCCTTCGCCGACCCCCGGGTCGGGGCCGTCGCGGGCAACGCCAAGGTCGGCAACCGCGACTCGCTGATCGGCGCCTGGCAGCACATCGAGTACGTGATGGGCTTCAACCTGGACCGCCGGATGTACGACGTCCTCGGCTGCATGCCCACCATCCCCGGCGCCGTCGGGGCGTTCCGCCGCGAGGCCCTGGAGCGGGTCGGCGGGATGAGCGAGGACACCCTCGCCGAGGACACCGACGTCACGATGGCCCTGCACCGGGACGGCTGGCGCGTGGTCTACGCGGAGAACGCCCGCGCCTGGACCGAGGCGCCGGAGTCCGTGCAGCAGCTATGGTCGCAGCGCTACCGGTGGAGTTACGGCACCATGCAGGCCATCTGGAAGCACCGCCGCGCGGTCATCGAGCGCGGGCCCTCGGGCCGCTTCGGACGGGTCGGGCTGCCGTTCGTCTCCCTCTTCATGGTCGTCGGCCCGCTGCTGGCGCCCCTGATCGACGTCTTCCTGCTGTACGGGCTGGTCTTCGGCCCGACCGCCAAGACCGTGGCGGCGTGGTTCGGGGTGCTGGTGGTGCAGGCCGTCTGTGCCGCGTACGCGTTCCGGCTGGACAAGGAGCGGATGGTCCACCTGATCTCGCTGCCGCTCCAGCAGATCCTGTACCGGCAGCTCATGTACGTGGTGCTGCTCCAGTCGTGGATCACCGCTCTCACCGGCGGCCGGCTGCGCTGGCAGAAGCTGCGCCGCACGGGCGCGGTGGAGGCGCCCGGCGGGATGTCCGCCCAGCGCCCGCAGCCACCCGCTGCCGACGCCGGGTTCGAGGCCGTGGACCGGAGGCCGTACGTATGACCGCACCGCCGCCCTTCCCGGTGGCCGGCCCGCCGTTCCCGGCCTCGGGACCGTCCTCTCCGGCCGCCGGCCCGCCCTTCCTGACGGCCGGCCCGCCGCTGCCGGCCGCCGGCCCGGCCGCCTCGGCCCCCGGGGCCGGGGTTCCGGCTCCCGAGCGCCGGGGGGCCGTCCGCGACCGGTACTTCGACCTGCTGCGGGCGCTCGCCCTCTTCCGGGTCGTCCTCTACCACCTCACCGGCTGGGCCTGGCTGCCCATCGTCTTCCCCTCCATGGGCGTCATGTTCGCCCTGGCCGGGACCCTGATGGCCCGCTCCCTCGAGCGGCCCGCCGTCCAGGTGATCCGCGGCCGCGTCCGGCGGCTGCTGCCGCCGCTGTGGCTGCTCGGCGCGATCGGCGTCACCGGCATGGTCGCCCAGGGGTGGGGCCCGGACGCGGAGAGCCACCCCGGCTGGTGGTGGCAGCACCTGGCGTACTGGATCCTGCCGCTCAGCGACCCGCCGTACGCCTCCGACGTGGCGGGCATCGAGGGGGTCCTCGGCGCGAGCTGGCCGGAGGAACTCGCCGGACCGCTCTGGTACATCCGGGCCTACCTCTGGTTCGTCCTGTTCTCGCCGCTGATCCTGCGCGGCCTGCGCAGGCTGCCCTGGCCGACGCTGCTCGCCCCCCTGGCGCTCGCCGTCGTGCTGCGGCTCGACCTGTTCTCCACCACCGAACGGCTCGACTCCGCCATCACCGACTTCTCCACCTTCGGCGCCTGCTGGGTGCTGGGCATGGCCCACCAGGAGGGCGTCCTCAAGCGGCTGCCCGCCTACATCGTGCCGTCCATCGCACCGGTCTTCGCCGGCGCCGGACTGTGGTGGGCGAGCCACGAGGGGTTCCGCAGCGGCTTCGACCTGGACTCCATCCCGCTCGCCCAGGCCCTGTGGTCCTTCGGCTGCGTGCTGCTCCTGCTGCACTACAGCCCCTCCTGGACCGAGTGGCCGAGCCGCCTGCGGCCCTTCGCCCGGCCGATCACCCTGCTCAACTCGCGGGCCGTCACCGTCTACCTGTGGCACAACGTCTGCATCCTGACCGCCGCCACGCTCTACGACCGGCTCTGGTCCGTGGACGCCCTGAGCGAGAACGTGCCCTGGCTGCTGGAGAGCTGGATACCCGTCCTCCTCGTCACCTGGGCCCTCATCGCGCTCTGCGTCCTCGCCTTCGGCTGGGCCGAGGACGTCGCCGCCAGGCGCCGGCCCCGACTGTGGCCGGACGGGCGGCCGTAGGGGCTCATCTCACCGGGCCGCCTCCGGCCCGGTGAGAGCAAGGTTGCCCACCGGTCACCTCACGGCACCGCACCGAAACGCGCGCTCCCTAGCGTCGGGGACAACACCCCGACCCCCTGTGGAGGCGCGTGATGGCAGGCCGCTGGATCGAGACCTGGGAGCCGGAGGACGAGACGTTCTGGCGGGAGCGGGGCGAGCGCGTCGCCCGCCGCAACCTGTGGTTCTCCGTGCTCTCCGAGCACATCGGATTCTCCGTCTGGACCCTGTGGTCGGTGATGGTCCTGTTCATGGGGCCCGAGTACGGCATCGACCCGGCCGGAAAGTTCTTCCTGATCTCCACCGCCACCCTGGTCGGAGCGCTGGTGCGGGTGCCGTACACCTTCGCCGTCGCCCGGTTCGGCGGCCGCAACTGGACCGTCCTCACGGCGGTGGGCCTGCTGGTCCCGACGCTGGCCGCGTTTCTGGTGATGGAGCCGGGGACCTCGTACGCCACCTTCGTGGTGGTCGCCGCGCTCACCGGGATCGGCGGCGGCAACTTCGCCTCCTCCATGACCAACATCAACGCCTTCTTCCCGCTCCGCGAGAAGGGCTGGGCGCTCGGCCTCAACGCGGGCGGCGGCAACATCGGCGTCCCCGTCGTCCAGCTCGTCGGCCTCCTCGTCATCGGCACGCTGGGCGCGGCCCACCCCCGGATCGTGCTCGGCGTCTACATCCCGCTGATCGTCGTGGCCGCCGTCTGCGCCGCCCTGTACATGGACAACCTCCGGCCCGTACGCAACGACACCGGGGCCGCGCGGGCGGCGGCCCGCTCCCCGCACACATGGATCATCTCGGCGCTCTACATCGGCACGTTCGGCTCGTTCATCGGCTACAGCTTCGCCTTCGGCCTGGTCCTCCAGATCCAGTTCGGCCGCACCCCGCTCCAGGCCGCCTCGCTCACCTTCCTGGGCCCGCTGCTCGGCTCCCTGATCCGCCCGGTCGGGGGCCGGCTCGCCGACCGGCACGGCGGCGCCCGCATCACCCTGGCCGCCTTCGCCGCGATGGGGGGCGCCACCGCGATCGTCATCCACGCCTCCGCCACCGCGTCCCTGCCCGTCTTCCTCGTCGGCTTCACCGCCCTGTTCGTCCTGACCGGGCTGGGCAACGGATCGACGTACAAGATGATCCCCGGCGTCTTCCACGCCCAGGCACTGGAGAAGGGGCTCGTCGGCGAGGCGGCCGCCGCCCACGGACGGCGGCTCTCCGGCGCCGCCATGGGCTTCATCGGGGCCGTCGGCGCGCTGGGCGGCCTCGCGATCAACCTCGCCTTCCGCCAGTCCTTCCAGACCTCCGGCACCGGGACGGCCGCCTTCTGGTCCTTCCTCGCCTTCTACGCCGTGTGCTCCGGGCTCACCTGGTTGGTATACCTTCGCCGCCCCGCGCCGGTACCCGCGAAACCGCAGGTCGGTTACGTGGAGGTGTAGAAGGGGGACCGTCCGGCCCACGGGCGACGTAACGGCCGGGAAATACAGGGGAACCGAGCCTGTCACGCACGGTTGGCAGTCTCGGGCCACCGCACACCGCGCACCAGCAGCACCACGAGAGCCGGGAATCCGCCATGCAGGACGACGACACGACGCACGGCCCCCTCGCGGGCTTCACGGTCGGGGTGACCGCCGCCCGCCGCGCCGAGGAGCTCATCACCCTTCTCAAACGGCGCGGCGCCGCCGTCCAGCACGCCCCCGCGCTGCGGATCGTTCCGCTCGCCGACGACAGCGAACTCCTGGACGCCACGAAGGAGTTGATCGACCACGCCCCCGATGTGGTGGTCGCCACCACCGCGATCGGCTTCCGGGGCTGGGTGGAGGCCGCCGACGGCTGGGGCATCGGCGACGCGCTCCTGGAACGGCTGCGCGGTGTCGAACTCCTCGCCCGTGGCCCCAAGGTCAAGGGCTCCGTCCGGGCCGCCGGGCTGACCGAGGCCTGGTCACCCGGGTCCGAGTCGATGGCCGAAGTCCTCGACCGGCTCCTCGGCGAGGGCGTCGCGGGCCGCCGCATCGCCCTCCAGCTGCACGGCGAACCGCTCCCCGGCTTCATCGAGTCCCTCCAGGCGGCGGGCGCCGAGGTGGTCGGCGTCCCCGTCTACCGCTGGATGCCCCCGCAGGACATCGCCCCGCTCGACCGGCTGCTCGACGCCACCGCCGCCCGGGGCCTGGACGCCGTCACCTTCACCAGCGCCCCCGCCGCCGCCTCGTTCCTGGGCCGCGCCGAGACCCGCGGGCTCCTCCCGGAGATCCTGGGGGCGCTGCGCGACGACGTCCTGGCTGCCTGCGTCGGACCGGTCACCGCCCTCCCGCTCCAGGCCCGCTCCATCCCCGTCGTCCAGCCCGAACGCTTCCGCCTGGGCCCCCTCGTCCAGCTGGTCTGCGCCCAACTCCCCACCCGGGCCCGGGTCCTGCCCATCGCCGGCCACCGCGTCGAGATCCGGGGCCACGCCGTGCTCGTCGACGACGAACTGCGCGCGGTGCCGCCCGCGGGCATGGCCCTCCTGCGCACCCTGGCCCGCCGCCCCGGCTGGGTGGTGGCCCGCGCCGAGCTGCTGCGGGCCCTGCCCGGCAGCGGCACCGACGAGCACGCGGTGGAGACGGCGATGGCCCGGCTGCGCGCCGCGCTGGGGGCGCCGCGACTGATCCAGACCGTCGTCAAACGCGGCTACCGGCTGTCGCTGGACCCGGCGGGGGACAGGCCGGGCGCGCGCTGAGCGGTGACCCTCGCCCCCGTGATCGCTCATGGCCGTCACGGCAGCGGGGGTTACGGCCGGGCTCCGCCGGGGGCACTCTGGAAGGTGGCATCCGGCCGGTGATCCCGAGGCGGTGACAGGCGCATGGCGAGCAGCAGGGGCGCGTACGCGTGGCGGTTCGACTCCGGCCGGATCTGTCTCGACCTGGTGGCCACCGGGCCCGGGGGCGGGACACCCCGCGCCCGGGAACAACTGGACGGCCCCACGCGGCTCGCGGAGTGGCTGGCCGCCGCCGGACTCGTCCCGCCGGGCACGGCGCTGGGCGCGCTGGACGCCGGCTGGCTGCACCGGTTCCGGGCGTTGCGCGCGGATGTGGGCCTGCTGATGTCGGCCCAACTCGCCGACACCGACGTACGAGTTGACCCGGCGGGTGCCCAACTGGGCCGACCGGGCGACGGGAACGCCATCGACCGGCTCAACTCCCTCGCGGCGGAAGCCCCGCCGGGCCCGCGCGCGGTGCGCGGCGAGGGCGGTTCCCTGGTACGGACCCTGAGCGCCGAACCCGACTGCGCGGGGCTCCTGGCGGTCGTGGCGCGGGACGCGGTGGACCTGCTCACCGACCCGGTGGCGCGGGCCGCGCTGCGCCGCTGCGCGGGCGGGTCCTGCCACCGGCTCTACCTGGACACCTCACGCGGGGGCCGGCGCCGCTGGTGCTCCGGTGAGATCTGCGGCAACCGGGAACGGGTCGCCCGGCACCGGCGCCGTACGGCCGCCGCCCCGGGGTTCTCGGCGAAGGAGACATGACCCGGCGCCGTGCCGCGGAGGGCGCGACCGGCTCTGTTCCCCGCGCCCCCCTGCGTCCCCTCAGTCCCGCAGGGCCCCGCACATCCCTCAGGGCCGGGCGTACCTCCCCGCGCCCCCGGCACGACGGCACGGACCCCAGGTGCCCCGGAGGCGCCGGCCGCCTCGGCTTCCGTGACCCCGGCACACGTTCCGACGCGCAATCGCAACACTCGCGACGCGGACGGCAGGTGCGCCGGGGCCCCTCGTCGCATAAGGTTGACGGCTGCCCAATGCACGTCAGAAGGGGGCCTCGGTGGCCGCGCAGGATGCCGCTGTCGATTCGCTGCGGGACCGGGAAATCGGTGTCGAGCAGGAACATCTGGACCGGGTTTACCACCGCCTCGAAGAGAAGATCGACGAGGCGGAATTTCTCATGCACGACGCCGTCAAACGCGGGCAGGTCGGCACGCCCGGCGCCCTCGCCGAACGGGACGCCCAGGTCTTCCGGGCGGGCGTCCACCTCAACCGGCTGAACAGCGAGTTCGAGGACTTCCTCTTCGGGCGCATCGACCTGCTCCTCGGCAAGGACGGTGAGCGCGGCCCGGACGGCGCGTTCACCTCCGTCGAGCCGGCCGACGACGCCGTACGCCAGGACGCCACCGCCGACATCGCCGAGACGCTCCACATCGGCCGGATCGGGGTCCTCGACTCCGACTACGCGCCGCTGGTGATCGACTGGCGGGCCCCGGCCGCCGCCCCGTTCTACCGCTCCACCCCGAAGGAGCCCGGCCGCGTCGTACGCCGCCGGGTCATCCGCTCCAAGGGCCGCAGGGTCCTCGGGGTCGAGGACGACCTGATGCGCCCGGAGCTGACGGCGTACCTGGACGGCGGGAAGCTGCCGGTGATCGGCGACGGCGCCCTGATGGCGGCGCTCGGCCAGGCCCGCAGCCACACCATGCGGGACATCGTCGCCTCCATCCAGGCCGAACAGGACCTGGTGATCCGGGCGCCGGCCGCCTCGGTCACCGAGGTCACCGGCGGCCCCGGCACCGGCAAGACGGCCGTCGCCCTGCACCGGGCCGCGTACCTCCTCTACCAGGACCGGCGGCGGTACGCGGGCGGCATCCTCGTCGTCTCCCCGACCCCGCTCCTGGTCGCCTACACCGAGGGCGTGCTGCCCTCGCTCGGTGAGGAGGGCCAGGTCGCGATCCGCGCGGTCGGCTCGCTCTCGGAGGAGGCGGCCGGGGTGGAGGGCGCCACCACCTACGACGAACCGGCCGTGGCCCGGATCAAGGGCTCCTCCCGGATGCTCCACGTGCTGCGCAAGGCGGCCCGGGGCGCCCTGGAGGCGCCGAAGGCGGACACCGACGGCCAGCTCTCCTTCGGCGAGGAGCCCGCGCGGAGCGTCCCCACCGGCACCCCGACCCGGCTGCGCGTCGTCGCCTTCGGCGCCCGGGTCGAGCTGGAGGCCGACGAGCTCCGCCGCATCCGGAACAACGTGCTCAGCGGCACCGCCCCCGTCAACCTGCTGCGCCCGCGCGCCCGCAAGCTGCTGCTCGACGCCCTGTGGAGCAGGTCCTCGGGGCGCGGCCGCTACACCGACCCGCAGCTGGTGGCGGAGTTGCGCTCGTCCTTCGACGAGGACGTCTCCACCGAGACGCCGTTCCTGGAGTTCCTGAACGCGTGGTGGCCCGAGCTGACCCCGCGCCGGGTGCTGGCCGCGATGGCCGACGAGAAGCGGCTGGCCCGCTGGTCCCGGCGCATCCTCAACCAGGGCGAGGTGCGCCGCCTGGCGCGCTCCCTCAGGCGGCTGGACGCGGCCGACGGCAGCGGCCCGCTCTCCGTCCACGACGTGGCGCTCCTGGACGAGCTCCAGGCGCTGCTGGGCACGGTGGTCCGGCCCAGGCGCAAGCGCGAGATGGACCCGCTGGACCAGCTCTCCGGGCTGGAGGAGCTGATGCCGCGGCGCGAGGAGACCCAGTGGGAGCGGGCCGAGCGGCTCGCGGCCGAGCGCACCGAGTACGCCCACGTCATCGTCGACGAGGCGCAGGACCTCACGCCCATGCAGTGGCGGATGGTCGGCCGCCGGGGCCGCCACGCCACCTGGACCGTCGTCGGCGACCCGGCGCAGTCCTCCTGGTCCGACCCGGACGAGGCGGCCACGGCCCGGGACGAGGCGCTCGGCTCCCGGCCGCGCCGCCGCTTCACCCTCACCGTCAACTACCGCAACCCGGCCGAGATCGCGGAACTGGCCGCGAAGGTGCTGGCGCTGGCCATGCCCGGCATGGAGTCCCCGTCGGCGGTCCGCTCGACCGGGGTGGTGCCGCGCTTCGTGCCGGTGGGGGACGGCGACCTGGCCGCCACGGTCCGCGAGGAGGCGCGGCGGCTGCTGGCGGAGGTGGACGGCACGGTCGGTGTGGTCGTGGCGATGGACCGCCGCGCCCAGGCCCGCGAGTGGCTCGCGGAGCTGGGGGAGCGGGTGGTGGCGCTGGGCAGCCTGGAGGCGAAGGGCCTGGAGTACGACGCCACGGTGGTGCTCTCGCCCGCGGAGATCGCGGACGAGTCCCCGGCCGGGCTGCGGGTGCTGTACGTGGCGCTGACCCGGGCCACCCAGCAGCTCACGGTGGTGTCGGGGGAGCGGGACATGCCGGACGAGGACGGGGTGCCGGACCTGCTGCGGGACTGACCCGGACGTGCCGCGGGAGCGGCGGCGGGCGAGTCAACCCGTCGCACGGGAATCACTTCTCCGGGGTCTTTGTTACCGTGGTAGTGGCACCGGCTCGATCCAAGCCCCCGGGCCCAACCTTCGTCGCTTCGAGCGACCACTTGCCGCGAGGCGAGCATGGCGGGTCGGTGCCACCCAAACGAAAAAGACAGACCCGCGTCACCTGATGGTGGCGCGGGTCTGTTCTCGTTCTCGGGTCGGCCTGCCGTGTTTTCCGGCGTCGAGGGTTCCGCCGAACGGGTGGATTCTCGTATGGTGGAAACTGCTTTCCGAAAAGCGGCGCTCATTACCGGCTACCAGTCGGTAGGTGCGACGATCGGGAAGCGTGACCGGAACGAGGGTTCCGGATGCGAAGCAATGAAGCTTGAGGAAAGCGAAGGACTCGGCCATGGCAACGGCGCCCAGCGTCTCGTACTCGATGACGGTCAGGCTGGAGGTGCCCGCGAGCGGCACCGCGGTCTCCCAGCTCACCACCGCGGTCGAGTCCTCCGGAGGGTCGGTCACCGGCCTCGACGTCACAGCGTCCGGCCACGAGAAGCTGCGGATCGACGTCACGATCGCCGCTTCCTCCACCTCGCACGCGGACGAGATCGTCGAAGGTCTGCGCGACATCGAGGGCGTCGTGCTGGGCAAGGTCTCCGACCGTACGTTCCTCATGCACCTCGGCGGCAAGATCGAGATGGCGTCCAAGCACCCCATCCGCAACCGTGACGACCTCTCGATGATCTACACCCCCGGCGTCGCCCGGGTCTGCATGGCCATCGCCGAGAATCCCGAGGACGCACGCCGCCTCACCATCAAGCGCAACTCCGTCGCAGTCGTGACGGACGGCTCCGCGGTGCTGGGCCTCGGCAACATCGGCCCGATGGCCGCGCTGCCCGTCATGGAGGGCAAAGCGGCCCTCTTCAAGCGCTTCGCGGGCATCGACGCCTGGCCGATCTGCCTGGACACCCAGGACACCGACGCCATCGTGGAGATCGTCAAGGCCATCGCCCCCGGCTTCGCGGGAATCAATCTGGAGGACATCTCCGCCCCCCGCTGCTTCGAGATCGAGGCCCGGCTGCGCGAGGCCCTCGACATCCCCGTCTTCCACGACGACCAGCACGGCACCGCCATCGTCGTCCTGGCCTCGCTGACCAACGCCCTGCGCGTGGTGGGCAAGAACATCGGTGACGTACGGGTCGTCATGTCCGGTGCCGGAGCCGCCGGTACGGCCATCCTGAAGCTCCTCATCGCCGCCGGCGTCAAGCACGCCGTCGTCGCCGACATCCACGGGGTGGTGCACAGCGGCCGCGAGGACCTGGTCGCCGCCGCCCCGGACTCGCCGCTGTGCTGGATCGCCGACAACACCAACCCCGAGGGCGTCACCGGCACCCTCAAGGAGGCCGTCGTCGGCGCCGACGTCTTCATCGGCGTCTCCGCCCCCAACGTCCTGAACGGCGACGACGTCGCGGCGATGGCGGAGGGCGCGATCGTGTTCGCGCTCGCGAACCCGGACCCGGAGGTCGACCCGGCGGTCGCCCGTGAGACCGCCGCCGTCGTGGCCACCGGCCGTTCCGACTTCCCCAACCAGATCAACAACGTGCTGGTCTTCCCGGGTGTCTTCCGCGGTCTGCTGGACGCTCAGTCCCGCACCGTCAACACGGAGATGATGCTCGCCGCCGCCGGTGCCCTCGCCGATGTGGTCGGCGAGGACGAGGTCAACGCGAACTACATCATCCCCTCCGTCTTCAACGACAAGGTCGCCGGTGCGGTCGCCGGAGCCGTCCGTGCGGCCGCCAAGGCCACCCCGGGCACCGGATCGGCCCCCTCCGCCTCCGTCTGACCCCACCCGTTTCGCGGCGTCCTCAAGGGGTACGCGGGAAAGACCCCGGGCCGCACCCGCCCGTGCCGTACGGCGCGTCGCGGGTCGCGGCGCCCCAAACGCCCCTTTAGGGTGGGCGGGCAGTGGGCCCCGCGGGGCCCGGCATCCGCTGCGGACCGCAAAGGGAAGCCGACGGAACGTCACCACGAGCAGACAGTGGCGCTTTTCGTTGACCCTGAAGGGTTCCGGATTGGCTTTCCCGCCGCAGGTGGGGGCAGGATGCGTAATCGGGCGCGAGGGTCTGACATCAGACCCGGGTCCGGGGACTGCTCACAGGGCCCTGGCAGCATCGGCTTCGATCTCACGCCTCACAGGCAAGAAGAACACGGGAGTAACAACATGAACCGCAGTGAGCTGGTGGCCGCCCTGGCCGACCGCGCCGAGGTGACTCGCAAGGACGCCGACGCCGTGCTGGCCGCGCTCGCCGAGACCGTCGGTGAGATCGTCGCCAAGGGCGACGAGAAGGTCACCATCCCCGGCTTCCTGACCTTCGAGCGCACCCACCGTGCCGCTCGCACCGCTCGCAACCCGCAGACCGGCGACCCGATCAACATCCCCGCCGGCTACAGCGTGAAGGTCTCCGCGGGCTCGAAGCTCAAGGAAGCCGCCAAGGGTAAGTAACCCTTCGAGGCGCAATGAGGGCGGCCACTCCCGACCAGGAGCGGCCGCCCTCGCGCATGCCAGGGGCACATGCGCCCCGCACAGGCCCTCGCACGGCTCCGGGGCGCCCCGGGGGCCGGGGACGCGTCCAGGGCCCCCGGGGGCCAGGTCGACGGGCGGGAGGCGCCCGGGCGGGGGTCGTGCCGGGGGTGGG